>JBAYFV010000213.1:0-6529 GCA_041666985.1 Victivallales bacterium | reverse complement strand
CTACCCTGAGCCGATTCAAAACTAACGGAGGGCGGACTTTCCAGTCCGCCGCTTGAGTTAGATTTCCGCGGGTAAGAAAACCCGCGCTCCTTTAAATTTGAGTTTTGAAATCGGCTCAACTAATGGCTCCTGACAGCTTTCAGCCGCCCAGGCGTTAGGTGCATTTTACTTGCAACTGGCGCTGTGGACTCTCACGAATCCCTCATTCAGCTCGCCGCACTTGACAAACTTGTTTTCTAATCCAGTTTATCCTGCTGTCCTGTCAAAATAAAATTTCCCATACGATATAAATTATGCCGAAGCAAAAAACAAAAGTCGAGATTACAGCGCCGGCGGGTTCCCTTGAATCCCTTTCAGCGGCGATTAGGGCGGGAGCCGACTCCGTTTATTTCGGTGTCGAAAAACTGAACATGCGCTCACACTCATCCGCGAATTTCACTCTTAAAGACCTTTCGAGAATCGCAAAACTCTGCACCAAGTCCAACGTTAAAAGCTATCTCGCGCTGAACACTGTGATATATGATTCCGACATGGCAGAAATGAAGAAGACATGTGATTCCGCGAAATCCGCAGGAGTTTCCGCAGTAATCGCAAGCGACATTGCAGTCATGAAATATGCGCACTCGATAGGGCTTCCAGTCCACATTTCGGTGCAGGCGAACGTCTCCAACATCGAGGCTGTCAGATTTTTTGCGAAATTCGCAGATGCAATTGTCCTTGCCCGGGAGCTGACGCTGCCGCAGATAGCTTCAATAACGTCCAAGATAAAGAAGGAAAAGATAACCGGGTCTTCGGGAGAGTTGTTGAAGATGGAGATTTTTGTTCACGGCGCACTGTGTGTTTCAATATCGGGGAAATGCTACATGAGCCTTGCGGTTTACAACGCCTCGGCAAACCGAGGCGAATGTTATCAGTCGTGCCGCCGGAGATACCGGGTGACCGATGATGAAACCGGTTATGAAATGATTGTGGACAACAAATATGTCATGTCGCCGAAGGATCTCTGCACGATAAGAATCATAGACAAGATACTTGATGCCGGAGTTTCGATACTCAAGATAGAGGGCCGTGGCCGCTCAGCCGACTACGTTTCCGCCGTAGTGGGGGCGTACAGGCAAGCTGTCAAACTGTGTTCAGCCGGAAAAATTTCAGCCTGTCATCTGGAGAAGCTTGAGAAGGAACTTGCCTCCGTGTTCAACCGCGGATTCTGGCACGGCGGATATTATCTCGGAGACAGGGCGGGGGAATGGAGCGGGATTTCCGGAAACAGGGCGGAAAAGAAAAAGGTTCAGCTCGGAATCGTCACTAATTACTTCCATAAACCCGGCATAGCGGAAATCACCCTGACCGCCGGAGACATGAAGGTCGGAGATGAAATTCTTGCAACAGGACGCACGACCGGTGCGGTGAAGCTGAAAATCGCCGGAATCCGTGTTGACGGGAAAGAATCCCCCACCGCAAAAAAAGGAAGTGTTGCAACATTTCCTTCGGGTGTCAAACTTAGAAGGGGCGATAACGTCTATCTGCTTTCTGCTACTGGACTTGAATAGATAACAGCTTATATTACCGGTTTTTAATTAATCTGGGAATAAAAACATTGCTGAAAAACGGTAAGATAACCACATTGTGCTTCGCTGTGCTTTTTGCGCTGGCACTTCATTTCTCGTCTCCGCAGGTTTACGCCGCCGGAGGCGATCTTTTTTCCGGCATCACGAAAAACGATGTGCAGACAAACGCCGACAAGCTTGAATTCATAGGGAACAATGTTGTAGGCACCGGCAACGTTTATCTCCGCTACAAAGACATCTACATGACCGCCGATAAAATCATAGTCAACATGTCCTCCAGGGATGTCGAGGCAACCGGGAATGTCAAACTCCACAGATACGTCAAATCTCAGGCCGACCTTGACGCCGCCGATCTGAAGAGGCTGCAGGAGGATCCGAAAGTCAAGGTTACTGTGGAAGGATATGTGACAAAACCTTCGGGGAGGCAGAAGGTGCTTGTGAACACCGTCACGAGAACCCTCGACTGGAAGGGCGAAAAAGCCATGGGGAATCTGACGACCGGGATATTTGATCTCGGAAAATATGAGGGCGTGGCCGGCATATATTATATCAGGGGTGAAAGCGCCGAAAGAGAACCCGACGGCTCGATAACAATCATGAACGTCCAGATGAGCTCCTGTGAATACATGCAGGAGAATCATGAACATTATTCAGTTACGGCAAGCAAAGTCAGGCTTATCCCCAGCGAAGGATTCGCCGACCTGACAAATCCGGGGAGCAGGGACATAGGAAGATTCGACATATGGGCGTACGGTTGCGCCATGTATATCGGCAATGTACCGATCCTGTGGCTGCCTGTCATGCACAAACCCCACGATTCCACCGGACTTGGATGGAAGATAAAATTCGGAAGCGACCATGACTGGGGGTATTTCGTTCAGACAAAGAAGACTTTCAAAGTTTGGAATGACCCCAACATTGAAACAAGCGTTCTTGCCGATTACTACTCGAAACGCGGCCCCGGCGGCGGTATTGAAACTACGATAGATTCCGAGAAATCCAAGACTTACGGTTTCGCATACGGACTTTACGACAAGGATCCGTACAAGGCGGCCGCCAGTGATCAGCGCTTTGATGTTGACAAGGGGCGCTACGACCTGAAACTCAGCAATATCACGCATATCACGCCCAGGATGGATTTCAGGGGTCAGATTGAAAAACTGAGCGACATCAATTTCCTTTACGACTTCTTCAGGGATCGCTACAATGACGATCCCCAGCCGCCGACTTTCGCGAGCCTTGACTACCAGTTCAACCGTTTCACGGCATCCGTCAACTACCGCCAGCGCATAAACAGTTTCTTCACGGAAGTCGAACGCCTCCCCGAAGGCAGAATTGACGTGCAGAGGCAGGAGCTTTTCAGCAACATCTACTACCAGAGCGAAACAACCCTCGGAAATTTCAGGATGAAATGGCGCGACTTTGACAAGGACAGGACAATGGGCAACGGAATTGATCCCAAGGATTATCATAGTGTGAGATTCGACACCCTGCACATGTTCTATTATCCGTTCAAGCTTGACTGGCTGAACATAATCCCGCGCGCCGGGGTCAGGCTGACCTACTATTCCAACACTTCAAAAGGAAAGATCGACCAGAACGCCCTGGATGAAATGTTCACCGTTGACAATCCGCAGGGCACCCAGGTGGGCGGCGATGTGGTGAACTACGACGATAAAGGCGACGGAAAATTGCGCTTCGCAGCTGAAACCGGGCTTGAAATGAACACAAAAATATACAGGACGTGGAATGATGTCAAAAGCGCGTTCTGGGATATTGACGGGATACGGCACGTGATGGTTCCTTATGTCAATTATAATTTCATCCCCGATCCCACACTGAGCCGCGACAAAATTTATTATTTTGACGACATAGACCGGCTCAACGAGCAGAATTTCGTAAGGCTGGGCCTGAAAAACCGCCTGCAGACCCGCAGGGGCGACTACAACAAGGAAGAAATTTACACGTGGGCTTCCATTGAAAACTATTTTGACTACCATTTTTCAAAGGAGAAAGACACAAACGGCAAAAATTTCAAAAACCTGGGAGATTTCGGGACAAAACTGGAATTCAATCCCTTTACTGACTTCCATCTTGGCTCCGAACTTCTCATAAACACGGGATCATTCAATATCAATAAATTCATCACCGGGCTGACATATGACATTACGGACGAATGGAAAGTGTCCTTAATTTACAACTATCAGAGGAATTTCACGGAGAGGAGCGCTTATTCGATGGGCAGCTCACTTACCGATATCATGTCGGGTTCAGCCTTCACAAGCAGGTACAGCAAATTCCAGGATGTCGCATTCAAGCTTCAATTTCCGATCATGGAAAAACTAAGAGGCGAATTCCAGATCGCCTACGATGTCGACAACCACATGCTCGGCAACAGCATGATCCGGATAATAAGGACTTTCCACTGCTGGGAACTGGCGCTTGAATACGGTCTCAGGCAGAATAACGACGATCAAAAGAAGAAAGTGAACAAACAGACCGTCGGCATCATGTTCTACCTTACGGCCGCGCCCTCGGCCAAAATCACCGCCAGGCAGTCCACGGGCGGAAGCGGAAGCGGCAATTAACAAAATTCATAGGATCTCCGGTTTCACTTCACGCATTTATAGACGAACGCAGGAGGGAGATTCTGCCAGATGGTTCCGGACGATTCCACGGTGTTGAAATGTTTCTTAAGCAGTTTTTTAATGTTCATCCCCCGGGGCAGTACTTTGCCCTGGATATACCCGTAGGTCGTGAACGTCCCGCCTTTTGAAAGGGAGCTGTAAATCGCATCGAGAAGCTTATGCTGAAACTCCGGCGGAAAGGAAACCCACGGCAGTCCTGAAACGACAACATCAACCGAAGCCATTTTCTCACGCCTCATGATTTCGGAAAGATTCTCGGCACTTTCATTATAGATTTTCACATCGGGAAACTTTTCTGTAAGATGCTTGTGTATTCTGGGGTTTAGCTCCACGAGGAAGAATCTGGTTTCAGGCGAAATAAGTTTAAGGATACGGGAGGTGAAAACACCGCTCCCGGGTCCGATCTCGACAACAGTCCTCGCCTTTTCAATGCCGATATCCGAAGTCATGGCTTTTGCAAGCTGTCTCGAACTGGGTATTACCGTGCCTATTCCCCCGGGATCCCTGACAAATTCTTTTAAAAGTCTCATTTAAACCCTTCGTTTAAGGCGAGCCTAACCCGCAATCCAAACTCGAAATCCGACTGCTCATGTGGAATTTAGTGATAAAACAATTATAGTATTTCAATCCGTGCTGAAATTCAAACAAACGAGAGGTTAATTTTGAAAACATTCCTGTTAATCGGCGCACTGGCGCTTTCCACACTGCTGTCAGTAGTTTTTACGGCGGAATGTCTCGCTGCGGACACCGGGGTGCGTACCGATGCAAGGGCTGTGCAGACAGCTTCCGCCGAAAATTCGAACCCGAAATCATCCACGCTCGGCGAAATGCTCGACAAAGGCGGACCGCTTATGCCTGTTCTCTACACCCTTTCCTTTGTCGCGCTATGCCTGACTTTCTATTATATGTTTTCTCTGCGCATGGAACTTGTCATGCCGGAATCACTCGCCGGTCAGATTGAAGAGGCCGTGAAAAAGAAGGATATGCTGCTGGTTGGAGAAATATGCGCGAAAAACGATGCGCCCCTGTCAAAGGTGGTCAAAGCCGGAGTTGAAGTGATATTGAAACCGCATGCCAACTATACTATAATGAAGGACGCAATGGAGGATGAGGGGGCGAGACAGGGCAATATCCTATGGCACAGGATACAGTATCTGCAGGATATCGCCATTGTGTCTCCGATGGTGGGGCTTCTCGGAACAGTGTTCGGAATGATTGTCTCCTTCGGCGCATTGAATACTGAAAACATGTCACCGAAGCCTACAATCATAGCAAATGGAGTCGCCATGGCCCTCATAACGACCGCCGCCGGGCTTGTCATCGCAATTCCCTCGATGCTGGCATATGCATATTTCAGGGGCCGTGTGAACGGGCTCATCTCCGAACTTGAATCAAAGAGCGGCAGACTCTCAAGAAACCTCTCGGAATTCATCAAAGCATCATGAACTTCAGAAAAACCATAAGGGAAGACAACGTCGGATTCCAGATAGCTCCGATGATTGACATTGTCTTTCTTATTCTCATATTCTTCATTTCCGCATCCATTTATGCGCAGTGGGAATCAAAGATAGGAATAAAAGTACCCACGGCTAAATCAGGTGAGCACCCGCCGCGCTATCCCGGAGAAGTCATAATCAACATCGCCGCCGACGGAAAAATCTTCCTGAACTCCGTGGAATACTCGTTCCAGCGCCTGAGCTCAACACTCCCGGAACTCGCAAAAATGTATCCGGATCAGCCTGTCACAATAAGAGCCGACAGGGAAACGCGTTATGAAAACGTGATCATGGTGCTGGACATGTGCCGGAACGTGGATATCGGCAACATATCATTTGCAACCCTGCCGGGGAAAACGCAGAAAACCGGTGAGTAAAATGCCTCTGTCTTCTTCTTTAGCCTGTCATAGACTTCGACTTCTGTTCCCGTCCACATGATGTCCATCCGCCGAGCAGCACGCATTGCAATATGAGCGTAATCGTCTGAATAGGCCCAAGCTCCGGCAGATATTGGCATCTTTCTGTTCAAGCCGGTTTGCGCAATGTTCACATGACCATGATTTAGCTCTATTTTCTGATCCGCGAATGCTGGATATTGAGCGCTCAAGCAGTTTTGCCGGAAGCCCGCCGATTTCCGCTTGGAAAGAACATCTTCACAAGTTACCTTTATATTGCACATTGAGGAAATTGCATAAGTGAGCCGGTTTCAAAACTCAAATTTAAAGGAGCGCGGGTTTTCTTACCCGCGGAAATCTAACTCAAATGGCGGACTGGAAAGTCCGCCCTCCGTTAGTTTTGAATCGGCTCAAGGTAATTT
>JBAYFV010000212.1:0-6538 GCA_041666985.1 Victivallales bacterium | reverse complement strand
TAACTGATGGGAATTTTGATTTTCATACTGGAGGGAAAATAGCCGGAGATTGAAAATCAAGGAAGTCATGACAAAAGGCATATGTTTTCCACCTAAATCCGCACAGTCTCTCCCCATGCCTCCATAAAAGCTGGCAAGAAATTCATCAATCGATATTTTTCCAGCAGCTGGAAAAATATATACAGAAATCAAGCCTTTTGATTTCTGCACTGAACCCGGAATGCTGCCACGAGCGCATCTGTTCGACGGTCTCATGGGTAATCAGACTCTCATCGAGGAGCAACTTACAATATATCCATTACTCATCCACCCAAAGTCCATAGTAAGAGTATTGACCCCGGCTCCCCATATTTGCGTCCTCACCGCATTCGGGACTGTCCATAGAAAGATTTGATTCTGAGATGATGTTTTATCAATTTGAAAACAATTCCACCCGCCAGCGAAGCTTGTACAGCTTGGACACGGTCAGAGCAGGAAGTTCGAAATTGTTTGTGAGAAAGGTAAGACGCTTTCCCGTCTCCTCGTCGAAATAGACGACCCTCCTCAGTTTTCCCGGATAGTCCTTCGAGGATTTCTGAACGGAGAGCATAACATTGAGCGAAAACTGTTTTGCTGTTGTTCATTAGCTGCACCTTCGGTAATTTTATTTTCTGGTTGCGGCAATAGCATACAGGCTGATTTCAAATCGAAAAATATTTTTGTATAAGTTATGTATTTGTTTATAAGCATGTTGCACATTGTTTTATAGAGTTAAACCGGACAGTAGTGATAGAGGATAACAGTCAACTGGTTTCTTTTGACTCAAATCCCACTGTAACCTCGCTAATTCGCGGAGTATTGACCGAATTGAAAGATCCAAGACACAATCTGTATTGAACCCACTTACCTGAAAACAGTGTTTTGTCCACCCTTTGATGCGCTGTAAACCATGTTCCAGTTCCAGTTGCACCCATCCAGCATGATTTTTCCAAACCATCTGTGCTTTCGGCAAACCTGAATTGAGCTTTGACCCACGATTTATTGGGGACATCGCCTGTCCAGTATATCTCCCTGATGCCTGTTTCTGGTAACATCTGATGGGGTGCGCTGATGTAATACTCATTAGGTGTTCTGTCCATTATATTGCCTGGGTCTACATTCCCCATTCCATGCGGGCCGGATGTTGGCAGATTCGTGTTTCTCTTTTCATCAAATCCGTCCGGCCCGTTATGCCAGGTGGTTGAATATGCAATGTGATTGCCTTCGACTTTGTGATTGGCAATTGCCAGATCAATCCAGCCATCACCGTTAAAATCAGCTGCTAGATTTCCTGAAACTGCATGCGTTCTCAACGGTAAGCGTTTATGAGGAAGAAATCCTTTTCCTTGCTGATTCCAGTAGATATGTGAATCAATATCGCGCAGACGGCCATCCTCGTATGATCCGACAAAAAGATCCAGGAACCCGTCATTGTCGAAGTCAGCCACCGCCATGGAATTAACTGCGTTTGACGGAATTAGCGTGCGCCGGTCTTCGCTATAGCCTTCAGGCGAGCCCCAGTAGATATAGACAAATGAATCGTGCGCCCCTGAAATTGACTGCGTATGTCCGCCAAAGATTAATTCCGGATATCCATCGTTATTCAAATCCGCTACTTTCGCATTGCAGGCGTGCCTGACCTTGAAAACCTGCTTGTTGTCAAAGCTGAATCCGTCCGGGCCACCCCACAGCACAAAGCTTTCCTCTTCATTTATAATTGGTATAACCAGATCCAGCCAGCCGTCATTATTAAGATCGGCGAGGGCTAAAAATCTTGGCTCCTTATATATTTTGCCTTCATATTCCATTATGATCTCTTTCGAATTCTTCTCGGAGAATCCATTTGCTGAACCATAAAAAACTTTGATTTTCGGATTATCGAAGCCACAGAAAATCAGGTCAAGCCATCCATCATGATTCAAATCCCCACAGACGACTCCATGCGCACGGGTTGTAAGCAGGGACAACGGCGGATAAGGATTGAATCCGCCCTGAGAGTTGTAATATACGTAGGATCCGGGATCCAGCCATGGGGAAAGTTCCGCCGCATTAGAGAAGACAATGTCCGGATGTCCATTATCGTTTAGATCACAGCAAACCATATCGGTAGAGCCCCAGCCCGGAAGAGCCAAACTGTTTTCTACCTTAAATCCATCCGGTCCCCCCATATAAATGGCATTATCAGGATTCCCGATCAAGCTGCCGCTTCTGTAATTGCTGATTACCAGATGAGGTTTCCTGTTTTTACCAGTATTAACCGCAAAAACACGATAGGCATCATGGGACGGCAATCTGATTGGGGTAATTGGGGCTGTTGGTTGCATGCCGCTAACAGGAAAGAGTAAAACCTCGCTGGTGAATGATTCATGAGAATGGCTTTGGCCAATCACAATATCAAGTCCGCCATTACCAGAAAAATCAGCAAGGACTGTATCACATGCATTGAGTGTTTTCAATAGTATCCTGTCTTTCTCCAGCCAGCCAGAACTGCTACCGGGATAAATCCATGAACATTCTGTGCCTGAACTTTTATCCCTGCAGGCAAAAACAATATCTGTAACTCCTCTGCTGCTTATATCTCCTGCGGCAATTGCCATTGCGTTCTGGCATTTAAAAACTATTGGCGAGCCTGTTTTATAACTCTCATAAGGATAAAGGATGGTTTCCTTGATCCTGAAAACGCAAATATACTGGGTTCCGTTTAATGATATAACTTGAATTCTGGGAGAAGGTTCTGCTACCACCTGTGTATAGTTTTCCATTCCTGTAACCTTTTGCACAAAGTTTTCATCCTTTCCAAAAAGGATTTCCTCGCCATTGTCAAATCTCAGGCCTTTTTCCGAACCACGGATTATGCTGCAACCGCCATCTTCTTTCCTAATCAGAAGATCTGCGTAAATGCTCCCGTTAAAATGAGCCGCCGTAAGCTGGCTGACATCGGCAAGCTCTTGCGTGATGTATTCATTTGGAGCAAAACCAAGACTGGTCTGATAAAATATTTTCAATTTCTTTTCAGAATAAAAAACCAGGTCAAGTTTGGCGTCTCCATTAAAATCCCCCGCCGCAACAGCTGTTGAGAGCGGCGCCGGAATGTAGTTTAAATATTTGCTGGTCAGTCCTTCTTCCGAACCATAGAAAATGAATGAATTAGGTTGTTTGGACATCCCGTCCCAGCCGCAGGCAATCACTAAATCTTCCCAGCCGTTACCGGTCAGGTCGGCTACAACCCCGGATCTGGCGCCGCCAATATTGAGTTTTTCACATAGAGCAGGATTCCCTGCCGGATCCGGATACACATCCAGAGGGACCTTCTCTTCATGGTTTTGTGAATTGCAGAACACCAGATCAACATATCCATTGCCTGTAACATCAGTCTGATGAATCCTCTGTAGAATGCCATTGCGGGAAACATATAAGTTCTGTCCCCCGTTCCCGAAGGTTCCTCTCCTGAATTCTTTAAAACCTCGAGTCGTCCATAACTTTCTATTATTCATAAAAAACAACTCTCCTTCAATAATCTTAAAAAATACAGATCAGTTAATTTCAAATGGTCGTACTTGTCGAACTGGTTGACCAGCACATTATAATTGAATAACCCTTAAATTGCAATATCGCAAAGGTTTTTATTAAAATAAAATAAAAAACGCCGTGAAGTGCTATTGCTTTTTTTAACTGACAGATTATACTCTGTATGTAGATCGAACTGGTTGACCAGTTTGACGAGATGATTGAAATATGTATAAATAATATGAGGGTCTTTTATGGTAAGCAGCGTGGATAAAGAGGATGTTCTGGAGGAGGTAAGGAGCCATATTTATATAAAAGCCACCGGATACCAGAAATACATTACGGAACGTGACATTGGCAATACGTTCAATTTAAAGCGCGGCATTAGCAGGGAATTGCTTTTGTCCATGGAAGGCGAGGGAATACTTAAAAGAGTTCCGCAGAAAGGCTATCGCTTTGTTGATTACAACAATACCGACCATGAAGCTGTTATGGCTGTTCGTTATACATTGGAAAGGGAAGCTGCCCGCAAGGCAATGACTGTGGCGACGCGGGAAGACATTCTTAGAATTATTCTGGCTTATGAAGATATGGGAAAATATAAAGAAGAGAATAATCCAGAGAAATTCCGCGAAGCAGATATCGAATTTCACAAAGCTATTATAACGGCATCCCATGACAATATGCTTAAGAATATGTTTTCATTTATATCTATTCCGGTATTCAAAATGAACGAACCAACGAATGAAAAGATGGGAAACACCAATGCCGGACATTTCAAAATTCTTTCAGCCCTGCGGGGAAAAAATTTGCCGGCATTAGAAGATGCGTTAAAGAAACATTATAAAGGCAAAAGAAACTCAAATTCTTAATTTGTCCCCCAAAATATAAAAAAGGTATCAGAAACTCGGATTGTACGCCGACTACAAAGTGAGGTATGTATGAATCTTGAAAGTGCTGCCGGTCAAATGGGTCTCATAAACCTTGATAGGAAAACAACAGGAAGGTGTAGTGCGGGAAATCCGCATGCTGTGTTTGATGAGGCGGGAACTGGAAACTGGTGCTACTGCGTACCGCGCCAATTCTCGACCCCACCGATTGACGAGGCGAGCCCGAAAAGCCGTAACCCATTGCGGCGTAGCGGGTTTACTTTAATAGAACTCCTCGTGGTAATAGCTATCATGGCGATACTCGCAAGCATGCTTCTGCCTGCCCTTGGCAAGGCGAAGGAGGTTGCGAAAGCTTCAAGCTGTCGTTCGAATCTGAAGAGTGGAACATTTGCATTGCTCAACTATTCAGATGATTATAATTCCTTTATTCCTACCTATTACAACCTTTCTCAAGTCACGATGAATGCCCTATACAAACATAATTTTCCGGTAGTAAGCTGGGCAGATTGGGTGAAAGTATTGGATTATATTCCCCCAAAATCAGATATCACTCTTTGTCCTGCGCTGAGAAACAGCGATAATGAACCAACTCCGAATGCTGGCGGTTATTATACCCATGTATATGGAATGTTCACTGATACAAGCAATTTTACAACGACTGGTCCTTTCTTGGCAATAACTTCTCCAGTCTGGCGTGGTTATAATGTCAGAAAAATTAAAGATTTTTCCGGCACCTCTCTTTTGCATGACAGTTTGTATATCGAATCTGGTAAGCCAGTTCAATTTTATTCCGTCGGCCTTGCATATGATTGGAAATTGCATTTGCGACACAACAATATGGTCAATATGTCATTCGCTGACGGTCACGTTGGGTCGTCGGCAATAGGTGACATTTACGACATTTTATATAGCGGCGGTCTATTGGCTTGGAACACAAGTGCCACGGTTTATTCAGGCAGAGGATTGCAGCTAAAAATAAAATAAATTGAATAAATGTATCGTTTTATGAATGTTTGCAAAAATAAGGAATACGAAATTATGGAACATCAAATGAAAGTTATCGTTGCATCGCTTTGCGTTGTAGTAAGTCTCTCACTGCAAGCTGACAACCTGCTTACGGATACCTGTATTTCAATGAAAAGTGGTTGGTCTTGCTGGGCAAGCAAGTTCGTGCTGGATGCTGGCGGTTCTGTTATTCTACAGGATGGCAAGGCTGTCGCAAAGTCTCCTGCCATTGAGAAACAAAGAAATGCGAATATCCAGCTCATAAAAGCCATCAATGTCGAACCGGGTAAAAGCTACAGACTAAAATTCAAAGGCAATACCACAGCGGCAGGCACAGTCACAGTTACATATAACCTTTTAAAAGCTCCCTATACGGCCTATGCCAGTACCCGCATAGATATGAAGGCCGGCGAAAAGGAATATGAATGCACACTCACGGTCAAGGAAAAGGATGAAAATTCCGATATCCCGTACGTTTTGCGCTTGTATCTCGGGGCCTTCGAAAATGCAACTGTCACAATCTCGGATGTATCTTTTGAGTGTGCAGAATAAATACAGAAAAGAATCACTCCATCAAAAGTCGAATCATGAAAGTAAAATCCATGGTTGGAAGTAATAAACTGCTACGAAATGAATTTATTGTAAGGAATTAAATATGAGTGCGCCAACCACCAGCCCGGAGCCGACCCGAACGCATAAGGAGGCAACAAATTGTGCGAAGCCCTGGGAAAGGTGTGCATCAGCCACAATGCGAGAGCGTGAAGGTGTCGAGTCCAGAAATCATCCTTGTTGCAATGGGATCAAGGGTTTCATTTTTTGGAAATCATTATCGGGATACACGAAATGGTGAGCATATCCCAGCGTGCCGTGGTCTAAGTCCGTGGCGAGTGTGCGAACGGCCTGTATTGGAACTTGGGAGAGCCATGTCGCTCCGGTAAGGCAAGATGCGACTAGCCGAAAAGACAAGGGACATTTAAGGCGGTATGGCAGTCGGTCAGTTCGTATTGGAGGAGTGGACGGGTAATGCCCGGTGAGGGGATTCATACCCGCTCGAAGGGGCTGACCTCGGTGGACCCCATGTCAAGAACAATTTTTATAAACGATAAAGGATTATTGCT
>JBAYFV010000211.1:0-6544 GCA_041666985.1 Victivallales bacterium | reverse complement strand
CCGGAGAAGTCACTGACATAGACGGCCCCTGCGGCGGATTCAACCTGCAATGGGCGTTCTCCAGCGGTCACCTCGCAGGAAAAAATTCATGACCGGTTTCCCGTCTTAGGGTCTGCTAAAAAACAACTCGGGCATTTGACCAAGTTGTTTTTAGCAGACCCTTACCCCGCCAGTCTGTGTTCCAAATCTTTGAGCCAATTTCAAAATTGACGAATTCAAGGTAGGGATGGCTCTCCGAGCCGTCCGTTCTGAGGCGGCGGTTTCGGAGAAACCGCCCTACCTTCGGCAATTTTGAAATTACCTCCTTTAATTACTTGATGTAGAAAAAACCACGGTGCGGCAATGACCGTCTTTCAGCCATTCTGTCTCTATTCCTTCATGAAGCTCTTCGGCAGTCCATTTGCCGAGTTCTTTTTTTGAGATTGCATCAACGAACCGGTAAACCGCCTTGGGCAATAGCGGAATTGTGAGAATTTCATGCGGCTCCAGGGACTTGTTTTTAAACAGGCAGACCATTCCCCTGCCATCGCGGGAATAGCGGACAAAACCGTCCCAGTCCTGTCTGGCAATATACATATCACCACGGAGTTTATAGAATTCCGTTAACGGCCCATGGGCGGTCAGCGAATTCAAGGAGGAGGTGATGGCGGAAATAGCCGTACAGTCCTCTTCGGTTATTTTTCGCAGATCACCGGCCACCAGCGGGGCGGCGATGAAGGCAGTCAGCAGATGCTCAATGTCATTGACATTCTGGAGGCAGATCAGGCTGCCGAGGATTCGTTCGGCCGGCAGCAAGGTGCAGAAATCGTACAAGGCATTGCGGATTTTCCTGGCATCAACAATCTTCGGGTTGGTGGTGTTCATATTTGATGCGTGATGCAGTTCGGAAAACATCAATGCGCCGATGCTCGGAGATTCGGTTCCGAAAGTCTCAAAACTGAAGTCTATGACCAGACTGGAGTGTGCCTTTTTCACTTCATTACGGACATGCATCATTGACTCGTACTGCCGTATCACCGCATCCGAAACATCGCGGTGATAGGCATGATCCGTGGCAGAACACCCGAACGGTGTCACGCCGTAAGGACTGGCAATACAACTCAAGTCCAGTTTGAAATAATCAACTTTGTACTGCTCCACCAGTTCCAGCAGTTTCTTCACCAGGAAGTCGCGGTGGGAAGAGGCCAGGCAGCGGCAGGTGAGCGCTCCTCCAAAACCGAATTTTTTTGGCTGCCCGTGGTAATCTAGGGCAAGTGTTTCCGGGTTGATGCCGACTGCGCCGTAGTCAGTGCCGATGTTGAACCAGAGACCGAATTTCATCCCCCTGGCCCGGACGCGTTCGGAAACGACTTCCATGCCATTGGGGAATTTTGTCTTGTCCACCTCCCAGTTGCCGTCGGTAAACCAGCCGTCATCCACGACAAAATACCTGAACCCCAGCGCGGCGGCGCGGTCGGACAGATCGAGCAGCAACGCCTCGTTGATGTTTTTCAGAAAGGGCAGCCAGGTGCAGTACATTACTCCGCCGTTGTCCGGACACGCCGGAAGGTCACGGCGGATCATTTCCCGAAAGCGGTTACGGATACCCGGATCATCTTTCGCCCCGTCATATAGGAAGAGGTATGCCCTGTCGGTTGTAAACGACTCCCCCTCCTTGAGATAAATGTTGAAATCCGCTCCGCTCATCCCGTACCCGCACGAAATTCCCGATGGCCACACCGGGTACACCATGAAATAACGCAGTGGACCTGGCACTGCACTGCCGATAAACAAACCCTCATTCAGTATTTGGTTATGAACCTGGATGATGTCTTCATCCCCACAGGCGGCAAACATCGGCTGCGAGCGGACGGCACCTTGCTTTTTGAAAAATTCAGCATCCACAAACTCGCCGGGACAGGTGTTTAAGACTTCAAAAAACAATTTGCTGACGTGCAGTTCATCTCCAAGGCCGGTGAATTGCAGCCGCTTGGCGCAACCGGGCATATCCGGATATATTTCATAAAACACATGGATGAGAGCCTGGTGTTTTTGACATTTGAAACGCAGTTCCAATATTTCATTTCCGTCGGCACCAGTCGTGATTGCATGTCCTTCAAAAGCAAGTAGAACATCGGCCGTGACCAGGTTGCCGTCCAGAACATGATATTCGGGTTTGTTAAAACTGTAGACGACATCGCCGTTAAGTGTTACCTGGAATTCCGCCGCATCCGGACGTTTCACATATTCATGTCCGGTCATTTTATTGGTTACTGATACTGTGTGGACCCCATCTTTATCCACTGCGATTTCGCGTATGAAAAGCTTATTCTCAAGAATATAACGATTGTTTTCAGTTTTTATCATTTTCCGAGACCTTTCAGTTTTTATTGTCATGTGTTGTTCATTGCCGCCCCGGCTCCCGGTTGGTTCATCCCGCTCAGAACCGGACGCATTACTTCCTGGCCTTTTCCCGCAACATATCAAAAATCCAGGGACAGGTGGTTTTTGCTGATCCGTCTTCAGCAGCTGTCATTAAGGATTCGTTCTCGTAGATGATGAATCCGTCAGCGCCTCCTTCACAGGCCTCACGTATGAGATGAGACAATCGCTGCGGTCCGCTCGACATCCGCGCGAGTGAGTTTATTACCGGCCGGTAATTGACTTTAATTCCTGCCTTGCGGGCTGTCTCGGCCATGCCTGCCGCCGGCGCGGTGCGCAGTTCCTGACTCATGACAGTAAGTTCATCCATCAGTCCGTCTTTCATCCAGCAGCGCCAATCATAGTTGATTTCCTTCCAGGTATGCCAGTTTGGCGGCTGCATATCCGCGCGGACATGCGCTTGGACACCTTTGCCGGCACCGCGCAGCCGGGCAGACGCTTCGCGCAGAAAACCGGTATAAAATTCGCCTCGGAGCTCCCGCCACGCCTGCCGGTCAAACGGCTCGTGAAGGATATCCACTCCATAACGGGCCTTGAAAGCGTCCACCACCGGCTTATTGAAACCGTATGCGGCCCAGTCAAAAGTGCGGTTGTGACTCCCGATGCGGAAATCTATGCCGTCCACACCGGCGGCAATACAGGCATCAACTTGCCGGAGCCACCAGGACTGGACTTCCGGATATGCTGCTTCCAGGGCGCCCGGAAGATGCCGCACCAAGCCCAAGCCGCACGCCAGCGGTCTGATGCCGTCAAGCCAGAAATAATCGTCCATCGCACCGAAGGCATTTCCCGGAACGTCCATGGCAAATCCGTTCACATGCCAGTCTCCATTCCCGTCGTGATTGATTGCAGACCGATCCATGTAACCATAAGTTATGGGCAGACGCTTCCCGCAATCATCATATGCTTCAATGAGATCCCGCAGTCTGTTGCCGAAGCGATAGGTTGGTTCATCGGAAACAGTGACGGCAAAAAACTTCTCATTAATCAAAAGTCTGTCAAGTGTGACATTCCCTCCGGTTGCGTGCATTTCCAGAGGTCCGGCATATGGCTGGTAGCTGCTGTTGTCCGGACTGACCCAGAGGCGAAGGCGGGATTTGTCTATTTTCCCGTCAAGACAGGCTTCGGCATAAAGCCGGATGCTGCCAATCACGCGCATTGAAATATCGGCAGGCACACCGCTCATGTCGCGCTCGGTACGAAAATCAGGGTGTTCGGCGGTGAAATGATTGCTCCAGAATTGCGGCCCGCCTAACCGTGGTATCTTTCCGTACCTGCGGGCATCATCCGACCCTTCCGGCAAGGTCGCATAAAACGCCGTGTCGTTCGGTTTCAGTACGGCAAACAGCGGCAATCCGGCCGCGTGGGCGGCCTTAACCGCCGCCGGCAAGAAATCACCGGCGTTGCAATATGTTGTATGAACATTTTTCACAAGGCTGGGATAGTGGCGATTTTGCGGACGCTCGTCCCAGAATCCGCTTTTATACCCGAAATGGTCAATGAAGTACACGCGCTTGATGCGGTTGCGCCGATAGGTTTCCATTGTTTCGCGATAGGTGCGCTCCGTCCACGGATTCTTTATGAGGTCGTCATAGAAATCAATGCAGGAGTATAGGTCGTAGCGCTCGACCTTTTGCGGACGGTAAACGGATTGTGCCGGCGGGCTGCTTCTGACGATGACTTTGTGTAAAGTCAATCTGCCTGGAAGATAAAGGGCCAAGTCAATCACACGCCCTTCCGGACGCGGGTCTTCCGCATCGAGTATCCTTGCGCCGTCAATTACCATTTGCACCCTGCCGGCGCAGCGAGAATAAATTAATTCACAGCGCTGTCCGGGTTCCAGTCCTGTGTGTCCCGTCACGCAAACAGGCCAGTCATTCATGCTGATTCTGGCTGCAGTACCGCGGACATCGCCAAATCCCGGAGACGACGACTTGCCTGCAATGAAAGAATATCCTGACAATTCCGCAAGCACACCGGCTCCGCTTTCGCTGGTGATATCCAAGGTGACCTGAAAGTCAGCATATCCGGGTGAAGGGAAACTCAGAAAAAGGCAGGATTCTTCAGTTGCCACAAGTCCGGAGCTGGTTTCGGAGAAGCGCCCGTAATTGATTTCCCATGGCTCTCCGGGCATGCCTTCAAGACTTGCCCGAGTCTGTAATAATCCTTCTGCTGCCATAATTATTTTTTTCATTTGCTTATGCAATTTTAAAATCATATTTTTTTAATAACCTTGAACGGCGTGCCACCGACAATGGTGTTGGACGGCACATCGCCGTTAACCAGCGTATGCGCCGCGACAATGACATTGTCGCCGATCCGTGAACCTTTCAGGATTGTCACCTTATCTCCAATCCAGACATTGCTGCCGATGGTTATAGATGCCGTAGTAAACCCTCCGGGAAGTATAAGCTTGCCGCTTTCCACATGATAAGCGTGGTCATGATCCAGAATGGTTACAAACTGTGCAACGGCAACATTGCTGCCGATCGTGATGCCGGCGAGGGCGATTATTCTGGAATAGGAGTTGATCTGCACATTGTCGCCGATCATTATCTGCCCTGGGCCATTGGCCTGCAGATGAACATAGTCGGCCAACTCCACCTCGCATCCGGTGGAAATACGGCTGTCGACTCCATCAATGAAAACTTTGCAGTGCGAACCGACACGGAATGCGCCCCGGCATTCCAACCTGCTTCTGTACCAAAGTCTCAATATCCTCCCGCGCAACTTGCTTTCCCATGAAATCAAGGGATTGTGTTTGAACATTCTCATAATGCTTCTCCTTGCAATAAGTTACGTTTCATAAAGCGGACTCCTCACAAACATCATCAGAGGTTCGAAACTTGTGTTCTGGTTTTACATGGTCATATCCAGACATCAATTTACCGACCTTTTTGCCAGGATATTCCACTTCATCCACACCTTCGCCATTCGCAGGCCGAGTTCCAGTTTGGCCGTTTTGTTGAAGTGGAGTCCGTCGTAGAGCTTGGATCGTAGATCCACCGTGTCGATGTAACGGAACGTGGGATCCTTGGCGGGCAAGGCGGATTGCTGGGCGCGGACTGTGTCGCTTTTGCTGCCAGCGTTGGCGATGCCCCCGATGATGACCTTCATCGTAGCGGCGTTTGGCAGATCCCGCCTCAGGTTTGAGGCAAGAAGGAGCAGGCGTTCACCGGCAACGGCGGCCTCTGCCGAACTGTCGCTCTCCCCCTGTACGTAAAGCAGGGCTGCGATCTCGACGCTGGTTCCCGGCGGCAGCGCATTGATCGCCTGCTTCACTGTGTCCACCACGTGTCGGTACATGTGATCATCGCTACTGCCCTTGAGCCAGAAGCTGTTGCCGCCACCGCCACGGCTGGCTTTCACGATCAGGAAATCCTTCATGCCGCCGGCAGCCAGATGACGGGCAAATTTGATCTCCGGCCCCCAAAACAAAGAACTGACGCCTTCGCCCTTTTGGGTGCAGAGAGAGAGGAGCTTACCGCCAGAGCTGTCAATAAGCGCCGCAGCCCCATCTCCGGCACGCGTGGAACGATTGGCCCAGAAAAACGGAATCTGCGCGTCCAAGGGATCCGTTCCCGGCGTGATATCCTTCTCCGTCTTATCGGCGCTAGGGCCGAGGCTGTTGGATTGTCCGGTGAGGACAAATACCTTGGTGGGCTGTTTTTGAGCCTGGGCCGTTTGGTTGGCAAGCAGGACGGCGGCGACGAAAGCGAGAGTGAAAAATGAGCGTTTAGCCATGGCGATCCAAAACATCCCCTGATGATGGAAAATTCCTTTTCCCCACGGGGACGCGGATGTTCCAAGAACCGTTGGATTCAAACGGACGGTTTTCATCGGTTCAGTATTTTGGCGTAGGGATGGAGTGTCTTGAAATCCCGGCCTTACGGCACCAGTTTCCAGTGTCACCCCCTCACGTATCACCTTGAAATTCTTCGTTTCGCCAATCATTTTTCAAGCGTCTCCCTTTTTTTTAATAAATATTTTCCGCAGCCACCCCATGGCGCGGAATTCTTTCAGTCTTATCTCATTCAGCAATTTTCTTCCCGTCAATCGTCAACTCATCCGCCGGGGCGATGACCACAATCTCATGTTCGTATGAGCGGGTCGCTTTATATTT
>JBAYFV010000210.1:0-6603 GCA_041666985.1 Victivallales bacterium | reverse complement strand
TCTTTGTTTTATGAATCTGTTTGAAATTTGGAATTTTCTATTTTGAATATTGTTTGGTACTTGGAGTTTGAAGTTTGGAATTTATTCTGGTATTAAAAGTTGCGGCCCTTTGGCCGCCTAATTTATGAAGATACGAGAAGTCGAGTTCAACCGGAACTCCCTTTTCCCATGACTCGATTGCACGCCAGGCCGTCAGGTTGGCGACCGCACCGGCTATGACATCAACTTCAACTCCTGTGTTTTCCAGGATGCATCTCCTGAAGAACTCAATCTCGCCATAATGTCCCTTGTCCACTTTTATTTGACGGTCATAATAATAGCCGAGTTTAATTTCCTCCTCCGTGACTGATTTCCTCCAGTTACGCATTTTTTCTTCGGCCACCCGTCCATCGGTGTTAAAGGTTTCTCCGCCGATTTTGTAGTCAAAGGTTTTTCTCGCATAGAAATTATCGAAGCCCGCGACTGCCAGTTCCGTAAAATGATCCCCTGCAATCGTGCCGTAATTTGTATTTATTTCAATCCGCTCCTTCGGGTAGCCCGCCGTTGAATTGTCGCCGGAAATTATCACAGCCGTGACGTTTTCAGGATAATTCAGTGTGATGATGTTGTCCATATTTCCCTCGCCCGCCGTATATACCCTCTCAGGCTCAAGTCCGGTCAGCCAGTTCAGAAGATTGAATATATGTGTCGTTTCGTGGATTATCGTTGATTCTTTATTTACGACGACTGCGTCATAGTGGTGCTTCGGCCATAGCCGGGCTTCGCCTATTATCCTGTAAATTATGGTTGTATTGCCTTTTTTATGCTTGTCGTAAATAGGTTTAAGCGCCCTCATCATAGGGCTGAACGGGCGATTGAAGCCGACCATGAATTTCACAGGGGCGTTTTTCATCAGTGATACCATTTCCCCGACTTCATCTTCCTTGTAGCACAAGGGCTTTTCAACAAAAAGATGTTTCTTGTGTTTTACCGCAAGTTTCATTACGGGAAGCCTGAAATCAGGTTTTGTCGAGCAAATCACCATTCTTATTTCAGGATCCCTGAATATCTTCTCCATGTCGGAAGTGACATACGCCGGCTCATATTGAGCCTTGAGTTCCTCAAGATGTTTTTCGTTCAAATCGCAAAAAGCATGTACTTCAAGGTTCGGATTTGACTTCGTATTTGGTATATGGTTCCCGCTTGCAAATCCGCCACATCCTATAAATCCGACTTTCATACGTTGGACTGACATTGAATTCCCCTTTTATTTTTAATCAACTTATCACATCCTAATTGCAATGACCTATGGCTGGTCTCCTTAAGAGGCCATAGTGTAGAAAGAAACCTACTATCGGGTTGTTTTGCGGCTCTTCGGCGGATAAATTTCGATTTCGCCGCTCGGCGCATTTCCGTGCAGGATTTGCGGTCTGTCCGACAGATTTCCTGTAAAACTGGAAACAGGCAGCAGCAGCCCCGCCAGAATTGCGATGATCGCAATTACAACGAGGAGCTCAATTAATGTGAACTCGTTGATCCGCAATGTATTGCAACTCTTTTTCATTTTTACTGCTCCTTTCGCAACTGTGCGTTTTTATTAAGTATTCAAATAGGATACAGACTGTTTTATATTTTTACCATTGATCATTGTTCTATGCATTATATCTTGTTATTGCATTTAAATACATGGTAATAAGAACGAGTTTTTGTTAAAATGGATGATTTCAATATAATTGGCGAAAATCTGCCGGTGAAAGTTAATCTGGCGCTTTTGGGATACGGCGTTGTATCTGAAAGTAAATTTGACCATTGGCATGAGCATAAATACTGGCAGGCCGAGTTTCCAATGTCCGGACGGGCAAGCATGAAATTTTGCGGGCGCACCGACTTCATCACGGTCGGAGACATATTGCTGGTGCCGCCGATGATCCGCCATTCGTTTGAATATTGCGATGAAATATTCACCACCTGGTCACTGAAATTCAATGTCCGCAACTTTGTCCGGGAAGCGGGGCCGCGACTGCTGAAGGCCGATGCAGTTACCAGAAACATTACCTCCCTGCTGGATGTCACAATCCGGCAGCACCTCCCGGAAACTTCACCAACTACGGCAATAGAGCCAATGCATCCTGAATATTTCAGTCAGATAGCAATCATTGAGCACCTGCTTGCCGGAATTATTTCATCAACATATGATGTCGGGGCTAATGATACATTTGCTCCAGGCAGACGCATCCGCGGAATGGTGGCGGCGCGGCACGGAGGCAATGTCACAGTGGAAGAGGCTGCAAAAAAAATAGGCTACACCCGAGGTCACCTCTCTCTAATATTCAAACAGCATTATGGAATGTCGCTGAAACGGTTTATCGACCGGGAGAGGGCGGAAACAGCCAAGCGCCTACTGGAGTACTCCGACCTCAATATCAGTGGAATTGCCGACATCATGGGATTCACGGACATTTTTTCATTTTCCAGCTTTTTCAAACGCCAGACAGGAATGCCGCCGTCACATTATGTCAGGAGCAAAAAAGGCGATTAAGTATAAAATTCTTCTGTGCCGGAGTTTTACCGATGCCCAAGTTGTTTTTTGGCGGGACCTTACAGAATCGGTATCAGCAGCGAACAGGTGTTTTCGAGGATCTGGCGGGGGAGCTTTTTATTCAGGAGATTTTCAAGCAGGACTTCCCTGGATTCGGACATTTCCTTCTGGAACTGGGAATGAAGCACATTCAGGAAATCCCCGTGCATTACGGCGAAATCAAGTTCGAAGTTGAGTTTGAAGCTGCGAACATCGCAGTTGCTGGATCCCATCAACGCCCATGAGCCGTCCACAATCATCGCCTTCGCGTGCGAGAAAATGCCTTCCTTTTCATAAATCCTCACACCGGACTCCAGAAGATTTTCATACAGGCTCTGGGTGGCGTACTGAACATACCAGTGGTTGTTCTTGCGCGGCACTATTATGCGGACTTCAATGCCTCTTGCTACTGCGGAGCAGAGCATTTTCAGGAAAGGTTTGTCGGGTACAAAATACGGCGTCATGATCCAGACATACTGCTGTGCCGTGGAAAATGCAGTGAAAAACACTTTTTCTATGGCTTCATGATTCTGTCCCGGGCCCGTATCTATCACCCTGACTATTGAGTCGCCGCATTTTTCAGGAACGGGAAAATTGTCCTCGATGAAGAGATGGGCGGGATGGGTTGCGGAAACATAATGCCAGTCCCTCAGAAAGGAGACCTGAAGCTCTCCTACCGCCGGTCCGCTTATCACGCAGTGGAGATCGTGAATGTAATGATCCGGATTGCTGAGGCCGGTGACATTGTCGCTGCTTATGTTTATTCCCCCTACGAAAGCGGTCTTTCCGTCAATCACAAGCAGTTTGCGGTGATTCCTCAGCTGAATGCTCCATGGCGATTTCAGATTAAAAGGGGAGAAAGGCCTCATTTCAAAATTCGGGTTCTTCCCGCCGTAGTTCCTGAAAAGAAACGAAATCAGCGCCTTGGAGCTGCCGAATTTATCGTAGATGATTTTTACTTTGATTCCGCTTTTCGCCTTGGCTTCAAGGCGGTCAAGTATGGATTTGCCGACAGTGTCGTCCATGATTATGAAAGACTGGAGGTGAATGCTGTTTTTCGCCTTTTCAATCTCCTCGAGCATTTTCGGATAGGCCTTTGTGCCGTCAAGGAGAAGTTCAATCCTGTTTCCGGTCAGGGGCACGGTGTCGTGAAGCACCCTGTCAAGGCTCGTGCAATAGGAGGGATAATCGCCTTGTTTTTCAGGTTTTAAAATGAATTTCGCCTGTTCGGAAAGATATCTGTTTATGGGCTGATGGTCCGGATTGTTCTTGTGGGAGCTTACCAGGTCGTGGGCTATTTTTATCTGAATGCCCCGGGTATACATTTTATTTATTCCGAAAAGTATATACAGGAGCGTGCCGGCAATCGGAAAGGAGAAGACGATGATCAGCCAGGCGACTGCGGCCGGAGGCTCCTCGTGCTTGTTGAGAACGATATGTATTGCGACAGTTGTACATATGACAATGTCGACAATTATCAGGAATACCGTAGTAAAGACATCAAAATGAATCGCTTCGAACATATTTTTCCCCTTTGTGAAAAAATAAACTGTGTTATTGTATAAAGCAAAAGTTAATTATGAAATTGGCGGACAATGAAGGAAAAAGAAATACACCAGATGATTTACAGGATCTTCCGGCAGGGGCGGGGTGTTGCCGTAGGGCCGGGGGATGACTGTGCCGCACTTGATTTCGGGGGAAGCGGGTATTTCCTTGCCGCAACAGATCAGCTCGTTTCAGATGTCCATT
This sequence comes from Victivallales bacterium, assembly GCA_041666985.1. GTDB lineage: Bacteria > Verrucomicrobiota > Lentisphaeria > Victivallales > GWF2-50-93 > GWF2-50-93. The sequence goes on along the minus strand of JBAYFV010000210.1, from coordinate 2,297 downwards.
ACATTCATGGAAAAACTTCGGCGTCCGCTATAGCTAAAAAACTCTTCAACCGCAATATCAGCGACATAGCCGCCATGGGGGGGGCTCCTGCGTTCGCCCTTCTTGCCGTCGCATCGCATTCCGCCGACAAGAAATGGTATTCCGAGTTCATAAGATCAATCCAGAGGGAAGCCTCGAAATGGGATGTGAGCATTTGCGGGGGCGATATTTCATCGGTGAAAAAAGACGTGACTGTCTGCACTCTGACCATTAACGGCTGGGTTGAGAAAAACAAAATCTGTCTGAGGTCGAATGCCAAACCCGGAGATATTCTTTACGCCACGGGTCTGTTCGGCAATTCCTTCAGATCCGGACATCACCTGAGCTTTTCACCCAGGATTGAGGCCGCCCGCTTCATCGCGGGTAAATTCACCAGGGCGATGATTGACGTGAGCGACGGATTCCTGGTTGACGCGCAGAGGCTTGCTTCAGCCTCCGGAGTCGGACTTGTGATTGACACGGCGAAAATTCCACTTAGAAAAGGAGCGTCTCTCGAGTCGGCTCTTTCCGAAGGAGAGGATTATGAACTGCTTTTTGCGGTGCCTTCTTCAAAGTCCGCCGTTCTCCGGGAAAAATGGCCTTTCAAGAACATAAGGCTTACCCGCATCGGGAATTTCACATGCGGCGGAAAGGGCAGGGTTTTCGATTTGGAGCAAAGGGAGCTTACATCAACACAAAAAACAGGATTCGACCACTTTGATGATAAGGGAAATTGAAAGCGTTTCGGAAAAACAGACCGAGGAAATAGCTGCGGATTTCGCAAAAAAAACCCTCCCGGGAACAGTGGTCGCCATTTACGGTGAACTCGGAGCCGGTAAGACGGTGTTCGCCCGAGGTTTCGCCCTAGGCCTTGGCGTGACGGAAACCGTATCAAGCCCGACGTTTACGATTATGCAGGAATATAAGTTGGACAAAAGCGGAAAGGCAAAGGGGATCAGCTGGTTCTATCATCTTGATCTTTACAGGATTGAAAATCCGGAATCGGCGCTGGTTTTCGGAGTTGACGAATATCTTTCCAACGACAACGCCATCCTCCTGGTCGAATGGGCGGAACGCATCGAGAAATTACTTCCGAAGGATACGGTCAGAGTTGAAATATCGCATTCCGGCGAAACCACAAGGAAAATCAGCTTCAAATCGGCGGATTGAGCTTGGCGGCGTTGTTTTCGACCTCTTTCTTGAGCCCTTCGTAGCAGGCCTTGTAGATGTTTGAAAGATCAAGGGATTTCTTCTTCAAGTAGGAGGTTTCCCACTTTGTGTTCGGACTCGTCAATGTTTTCTGGTAGAAGGGACAGAAATTCGGAAGTCTTTTCCCAACTGCGAGCATCTCTTTCCTAAGCTGGGTTGCGGTAACGTTTTTCATTGAATCGCCCATTGCCTTACTGCTGTCCCGAATGTCTGCCTTAAGTACGGGGATGTCTCTTAGGTATGCATTGTTCGACTCAATCCACGCCTTCATTTTTTCAGATTGTGATGATTTGAATTCAATGGGGGTGTAGGGGCTTTTGCACCAGGTGTCCGCTGTCTGCGTGAACGGAAGCAGGAACCTTTCAGATTCGCCGATGAACATCACCTGGTTGATGAACTGGGTCTGATCGATTTTCCGCCAGGTCAGCATGCTGTTGATAACCTGCACTTCATTTGACTTGTCCAATAAATCCTTGTTTTCATTAAGCGTCAGCCATGAACCCTTTTTAACAATGAACCCCCTGCTTCCGACGATTCCAATCAGTTTTCCGTTTTTCGACATCACCGGACTGCCTGCGACCTCTTCCGCGTAGGGCTTGGCAAGAGTATTGTCCTTGTTCAGTTTTAATGACAGTTCAGAGATGATTCCAAGCCTGGAATCGGTTTTGAAAACATCTGCGGGCTCCCCGTAATTGATTTTTTCCTGGAACTCCAACTGCACGCTGTCAGCATTTTCCATTCTTATTCTCAAGAGTCCGTTCTGTTGTTCTGGTGCTTCAAATGAAACAGGCTGGAGAGATTTTCCTGAAAGCGTTTTGACCGAAACAATGCCGCCGTTGAAAGCGTCCTGGGATGTAAGCAGGAAAGTCCCGTCCTGCATTTTTAAGATGATGCCGCACTTTTTGCCGGCGGATGTTTCGACCATAACGAGGGAGTTCCTGACATTTTCAAACTGTCCCGCAAAAACGAGCGGAGAAGGAATCATCATTGAAAACATGATTGAAACCAGTATTTTTTTCAGCATTGGCGCACTTCAGTTTTTCTTGGTTAGGAGTCGTTCATAAATAACT
>JBAYFV010000209.1:0-6711 GCA_041666985.1 Victivallales bacterium | reverse complement strand
TCTGCTGAATACCAGATACGCGACTGCTGCGAAAGTCGCAGAGGCGGGGATGGTTATTATCCACGCCCAGATTATCTTCCGTGCCGTAATCCATCTGACAGTTGCGCGCTGGGTGCTGCCCACCCCCATGATCGAACCGGCAATCACATGCGTGGTGCTGACGGGAATTCCGAAGTGCTGGGTTCCCAGCAGGACAAATGCCGCTGATGTTTCAGCGCAGAAACCTTCTGTCGCGTGTATCTTTGTGATACTCGTCCCCATGGTTTTGACAATTCGCCATCCGCCGCAGATGGTGCCAAGCGCAAGAGCGGAATAACAGGTCAGAATCACCCAGTTGTCAAGCTGAAATTTCTGGTTGACGCCGCCTGCGAAAAGAACCAGCGCTATTATGCCCATTGTTTTCTGGGAGTCGTTGGTTCCATGCCCGATACCGTAGCAGGCGGCGGATATCAGCTGCAGTTTTTTGAATATCGAAGCTGATTTCTTATGGTTTGCCTTTCTGAACAGCCACAGGATGATTGTGGTGAAAGCCATGGCTCCGAGCATGCCCAGGAGGGGGGCTATTATGATGAAGGAGAATATCTTTATCACCCCTCCCCATATTACCACTTTCGGTCCCGCGGCAACAAGTCCGCTGCCGATAAGTCCCCCGATCAGTGCGTGACTGCTTGAAGTGGGAAGCCCGAGAATCCATGTGATGATGTTCCAGGTTATTGCGCCGACAAGCGCGCCGAGCAGTAAATGCAGGCTTATGAAATCAGGATTTACAACTCCTTTCCCGACCATCTTCGCGACTGCCGTGCCAAAGACGAAAAAACCGATGAAATCGGCGCATCCGGCGAGCATCACCGCCTGGAACGGCGTCAGGGTTTTTGAGACAACTACGGTTGCTATGGCGTTTGCGGCGTCATGGAATCCGTTAAGGAAATCAAAGGCGATTGCAAGCGCGACGACAATAATTACCAGCGTGAATGTTGTTACCATATGATGTCAACCCTGTTTTACAGCGATTCCCCTGACTGTTTTGCCGATGAAATCCACAGAGTCTACAATTGATTCGAGATGTTCGTATATCTCCTTGAATTTTATTATATCCACGGGCGAGTATTTATCATCGCTGAAAAGTTCGGCGACACTGGTGTAGAACAGGGTGTCGGCCTTGTTCTCCAGTTCATGCATGCGCCTGACAATGTCGTTTACGCTGTGTTTGCCTTCAAGTGCGGCAAACAGGTTCCTGAGTTCAATCGCAATCTCGACAATGACATCTGCGAACCTGCAGACATTTATCGGGACATTGCGGATGCCGTATATCTCGAATTTCCGCGAAATGCTGTTCAATATGTCGAGAGACTTGTCAATGTTTATGGCTATCAGGTGGATGTCTTCCCTGTCCAGGGGGGTGATGAATGTCTTGTGGAGTTCATCTATGATTAAGTGTTCCAGATCGTCGCCTTTCTGCTCGAATTCGTTTATCCTCTTTATGATGTTTTTGGCTTCATCCTCGCTGATCTTGTCAACGGTAGCCGCAAGCTTCCTGAAGAGTTCGCAGCTTTCGATGAAGATTTCAGTCTGATCTGTCATGTACTTGAAGAATTTAACTTCCCTGGGCAGTAAAAAATCCAGAATATTGAACTTCATGTTTAACCTCGGTTATATAGCAAGTTTATTGGAACAAAAACGTATCGTTAGTTATTTAACAATACATTGGGAGTTATATTTTAAAAGCATGAATTTTCAAAAATACATTTTAAAAGGGAAGTCCGGGTGGCGATTTGAAAACGTTCCCGTCCGCGCATTCAAAAACGCCGTTGTCATTCCTGTCTGCGCCGAATCGGAATGTCTCCCGCACACGCTTGAGTCTCTTGCAGGCAATCCCGGTTTCGAACTGGGTGACTCGCTTGTAATCCTTGTGGTTAACAACCCGCCGCCCGACATGCCCGGCGGCGCCGCGAAGTTCGCGGAAAACCGGGAGACTCTCCGTCTTCTGCGGAATTCGCATTTCCCTTTCCGGAAAGAACTCAATCTTTCATGGATTGACGCATCGGCTCCGGGACTTGAAGTAAATCCGAAGGAAGGTGTCGGCGCCGCAAGAAAAGCCGGAATGGATATGGCGCTTGAATTCTTGGATTTTGGCGGCGGCGCCCCGCTTATTATTTCCCTTGACGCGGATACGCTTGTAGAGAAGAATTATCTTGAATCGATCAGGGAATATTTTTCAGCCAATCCGGAGAAGGCTGGTGCGACAATAGATTTCGAGCATCAGCCGGGAAGGACTGCCGAAGAGGATGTCGCTGTCACATTATACGAGTTGTTCATGCGGTACTATGTCGAGGGTCTGCGGATTTCGCAGTCACCCTACGCATATCACGTCTTAGGCTCTGCGATGGCTTTCCGTGCGGAGGATTATGTCAGGGCGGGGGGTATGAGGAGGAGAAACGGCGGTGAGGATTTTTACTTCCTGCAGGCGCTGAGGAAAATCGGAGATATCGGGCAAATCACTGAAACCGCGGTCCGCCCGTCGTCCCGTGCGTCTGACAGGGTTCCGTTCGGGACAGGCCCGCGAATTTCGCAGATCGTCGCATCCGGGAAAGAGCCGATGTTTTACAACCCTGAAATATTCTTCATCCTTAAGGATTTGTTTTCGATGGTCGAATGCAGCGATACGCCTGACGCTTTGATTGACATTGAAAAACTGGCCCCGGTTCTTAAAGAATATCTAATTGAAAACAAGTTTTTTCACGAATGGGGGAAAATTTTGAATAACACGCCCAAAGACAAGAAGAAGATCCGCCGGGCCTTCCATACATGGTTTGACGCCTTCAGGACTCTGAAGTTCGTGCATTCATGTGAAGGCGCGTATCCCGAACTGGCTCTGACGGATGCATACGCGGGGCTTTTCGGGAAATCGGATGCCGTCCTTCCGGAAGAGGCAAAAACCTCCGGGAAAAAACTCCTTGAATTCATGAGGAAGAGGAATTTAAGGAACCGCTGAAAATTGGCATGTGGCACGCGACAAATGTGAATTTCCAGAGGTTCTCTTGATGCATTATTGCCGGAGACGGGAAAAATCAGATTGGACACGGAAGCCATCTCCCTCCGGCGGGCGATTCCATTTTTCCCTGCCGTATTGCTTGATAAAAGCCCTTTCCGAACTATCTTTTCACCGCTCTGAAAATCAAGGGGATCCCTAAACTCCAATCATGATAAAACAATAATATGCGGGATGAAAAAAATAAATGTCTATTTTGTTGAATCATAAACCTGTGAACATCACTCTTTCTGAAGATATTTCTGTCAACGAGGTTATCCGGTGCCTGGAACTTTCACTGTGCCGGGAACTGCGAGGACCTCTGACTGCATCGGTCAATGAAAAAATAGTTGTGGAAAAGGCCTGGCACTTCATAAAGATAGGGGATGCGGATATCCTGGATATCTGTGAATCCCCAGCCGGCACCGGCTGTCAATCGAAGAATGTCGTTTTAAACACGCATTCTAAATACGACATGACGAAATCCGCCCATATGCGTAAGGGGCTCCTCAGCGAAGATGTTATCGGTGAATACCGCAATAAAATAAAAAAACGGTAGGGGGTTTTGATTTTCAACGGGGAGGGGGAAGAATGAAAAGGTCTCTTTTTGTGATTGCGATTTTGTTTTTCGGGATGCTTGCGACGGGTTCGCTTTTTTCCGGTGACGGAGGGGCGGCTGGGATTGAGTTGCCAAAGCTTCCATATGCGGAAAATGCGCTTGAGCCGGCCATAACTGCAAAGGCCATGGGGTTTCATTACGGAAAACACCATAAGGCCTATATCGACAAATTAAACGCGCTTCTGGCGGATTCTCCCCTGAAGGGGGAAACCCTTGAGGAAATTATTCTTGCAACGGCGGGAAAAGACGGTTCAGCGGCGATATTCGACAATGCGGGGCAGGTCTGGAACCACAACTTCTTCTGGAAATCCATGAAGCCGAACGGCGGCGGCGAACCCGGAGGGAAAATGCTTGACCTGATAAACAGATCATTCGGATCCTATGCCGGATTCAAAAAACAGTTTGTAGACGGAGGGGTGGCTCAGTTTGGAAGCGGCTGGGTGTCACTTGTTCAGAAAGGGGATAAACTGGAGATCCTGAAAACCTCAAATGCGGATAATCCGGTTGCCCGTAAAAGCAATCCGCTTCTAGTCTGCGACGTCTGGGAACACGCGTACTATCTTGACTACCAGAACCGCAGGGCTGATTTCATCAACGCTTTTCTCGATAAGCTTGTGAGCTGGGATTTCGCGGAAGGCAACTTGAAATGATGAAGGTTCCCTGAGTTTTACCTGAAAGGTGAATTTTATAAATGAAGAGACTTATCTGTCTTATTGTGGCTTCCCTTGTTTCATTTTCTGCGTTTTCGCAGAAAATGATGCCGAAGAACATTGTCTTCATGATCGGCGACGGAATGGGGTTTGAACAGGTGAAGGCGGCGGGAATGTATCTTAACGGACAGGGTGGAACCCTTTCTTTTGAATCATTGCCCGTGAAAGGGGAGGTGACGACAAAATCTGCGGACAGCGCCGTTACGGATTCCGCCGCTGCGGCCACCGCCATGGCGACAGGAAGCAAAGTCAATAACCAGGTCGTCAGCATTGCATTGCCAGGCGACGGAAAGGACTTGAAGACTTTTGCGGAGTTCTTTAAGGAATACGGGAAACGTACCGGAATCCTTACGAACAGTTATCTGAATGATGCGACTCCTGCGTGTTTCAGCGGACATGCCAGGAAGCGCAGCGACTTTGATGAGCTGAGCCGGATCATGATGAAAAACGTCCACCCCGATTTGCTTTTCGGCGGAGGCTGCAAGGGGATGTCCGCTGACCTTCTCAGAGATGCCGGATACGCTGTCGCGACCGATCTTAAAACGATGGAGGGGTTGACTCCGGATTCAAAATACTGGGCGGGGCTTTTCGGAACCACTGTGCTTCCTTTCGAGAAGGACGGGGACTACGGAAGGCTGCCCCGCCTTTCACAGATGGTGAAAAAGGCGCTGCTCCTGCTTGACAACGAGAAGGGGTTTTTCATTATGATTGAAGGCGGTCTGATAGACAGGGCCGGGCATGGGAACAATCTCGAAAAGAACATCGGGGAAACAGTTGAATTCGGCAACGCCGTGAAGACCGTCCTTGACTGGGCGAAGGATCGCAGTGATACTCTCATCATCGTGACTGCAGACCATGAGACCGGAGGATTGACTGTCGTGAAAAACAGAGGCAAGGGCAATTATCCCGAGGTCACATGGAGGGACAAAGGGCACTCGGGAGTCAATGTTCCCCTTTATGCCTGGGGGGAGAATTCGGATGCGTTCGGCAAGACCATGGACAATACGGATTTTTTCAAAACAATCACTTCTTGGAAATAATCTGTTTCATTGATTTCTTGTGGCGCTAATTTGTAAAAAAAATGTCGAGGCTTAAAGTTACAGATGAAGATTTTAAATGTTTATGTCACCAAAGAGTTTATCGTAACCGGAATCATGTCCGTGATAATCATGACTTTCGGGATGATGGGAATGCACCTTATAAAGATCTTCCAGGCTCTTTCAAAGGGAATTCCCCCGTCTGACGCGTTTACATTCCTCTTGTATATCATACCTACCGTCCTCTCCCTTACGATACCCTTCAGCGTCCTTGTGGCCACAATGCTCGTGTTCGGAAGAATGTCGGCAAACAATGAAATAACCGCCATGCGTGCATGCGGCATATCAATCCTGCAGATCATATCCCCCATAATAGTCCTGACATTCATTCTCACCTGTGCCTGCGTCTATCTGCAGATGGATGCGGGACCCTGCTATTCGGGAAAGGCGAAAGGCTTTCTCATGGAGGCCGGTATCAAACAGCCAATGGCGCTTCTCGAATCGGGAAGAACCGTCCAATACGAGAACTACAATATTTACATTGACGACAAAAACGACAAAAACGAAATCACCGACGTCCAGGTGTTCATACTGTCAAAAGATCTCAAGCAGATGGAGCAGGACATAACTGCGGTAAGCGGGAAAATCGAGGTTGATGAAGCTGCGAAGATAATGAAGATAATCCTTTACAATGCGATGATAAAGGCCTATGAAAGTCCCGACAAGCCGCCGCGCAGAACGGCAAGCAAGCAGATGGAGTTCTCGATTGACTACGGCAACAAGTTCAATGAAATCAAGGTGAACGAGAAGGCGCGATATCTTACGGCAAATGAACTTTTCAGCAGGACAATCCTCTATAAAAGGCGGGGGATGGATGTCACGCAGCTGGAAGTGGAGCTCAACCAGAGGATAGCCCTTGCAATATCGCCTATCGCCTTCCTTCTTCTTGGACTGCCTCTTGCAATAAGGACCTCAAGGCGTGAAACTTCAGTAGGTCTCTTCCTCAGCGTGATACTTGCAGGCGCCTATTTTATCTCAATAATGATCCTCCAGGCGCTGTCTTCCCGCCCCCAGCTCCATCCCCAGCTCCTGATATGGATACCCAATGTGATTTATCAGGTGGGGGGCGCCATTTTTCTCTTTTTCATTGCAAGGCGATAGAGGATTGAATTATGATGCCTGACGGCTATTGTTAACATATAAGAAAACCGGAGGTCGCAGATGAAGATTTTAATTGCATCCGTTTTGTTCGCACTGATTTCCTTGACTCTTTTCTCCCGGGACATCACCACCCTGTCGGGAAAAACCTACAATAAT
>JBAYFV010000208.1:0-6750 GCA_041666985.1 Victivallales bacterium | reverse complement strand
GGAAGGGAGATAGAGGCGAGCTACAGGATCGCATACAAGCTCAGCCCGACAGTTTCAGCGGCAAGCCATCTTGCCAGTCATCTCATGAATAATTCCGAATTTGCCGAAGCGGAAAACATCCTCGGGAGACTTTCAGATTCAAATCCGGGCAACCCGGCAATATCAATCAACTATGCCTCCGCTCTTCTCGGTACCGGGAAACCGGTGGAAGCGGAAAAGATCCTTCTTGGGATGTCTGAACCCGGGAACAGGAGCAGCAAGGTGAATTACTATTACCAGCTCGGGGAAAGCCGCAGGCTTCAAGGCAGGAAAACAGAGGCCCTCGCCTGCTATCAGCTCGCACTCGAAAACTCCGACACGGATGAACAGAAGAAGACAATACGGAAGGCGACCAGTAGGTGACAAATTGTCACCTACTGAAACTGGACAACTGAAACAGAAGTGAAGAACGTGCAATAAATTGCACTACTACCAACAGGAGAACGCCATGGGGGAAAAGCTTAAATGGAGTCCGCTTCTGACGTTTAACGTGTTCTTATTTCTGTCCGTCATAATAAGTCTGTTTGTTTTCCTGTTCATGAAAAAATCAATCCTGATAGAACTGGAAATAATCACCGGACTTGTATCATTCCTTATATTCCTGTTTTTCAGCATAATACTTTACCACGGGGTCGGATTTAACAAGAATGAAAAAATCACAGTCAACTGGTTCCCCCCGAATCTTGATGAATTTAACTCGGGCGCTTATAATATTATCGACACCGGCGGGATGTTTTCGATGGCTGGCGCCGAATCCGGGATAGCCGGATTTCTTGCGGGATTATTGCTTGACATTGTAATTTCCTTTTGCCTTGCAATGGCATTGGCATTGATTCTCTGGCTCGGAATAAACGCGGTGATTGCGACATTCGCAATTATCATACTGCCATTGTTCTTCCTTTACGAAAAATCATTGCGGCTTGTTGTGGCGAAGGGAAGAAAATGCCGTGCGAACATCGCAAAAACACTTCTTTATTCTTTTATCATGACAGCACTGTACACCGGCTGGTTTTATGCAATACTTTTCACAGCGCATCTTATTTCGAGGATTGGAAGATGATTCTCCGCCGAGACGGCGAACTCTACACCAGAACCAAGAATAATAAGATGACCAAGAACCCAAGACCACAGGCAAGATGCCTGTGCTACATTATAAATATTTTCCGCAGGAAAATATTTATCTCTTCAGGAGTTTCTCCATCCAGACATAGAAGACGGGAGTGATATAGAGGGTTAGGAACTGCGAAAAAAGCAAGCCTCCGACTACGGCAAGGCCGAGAGGCTGGCGCGCCTCGCCGCCGGCTCCGAATCCGATTGCGATTGGGATGCCCGTCATGAGGGCCGCCAGTGTCGTCATCATGATGGGACGGAACCTTATCATGCAGGCTTCGACAATCGCATCCTCCGCAGATTTGCCTTCGTTCCTTCTTGCGTTGATCGCAAAGTCAATCATCATGATTCCGTTTTTCTTGACTATACCGACAAGCATTATGATTCCGACATATGCGTAAAGAGAGAGGGGCATATTGAAAACCACCAGTGTCACAAGCGCTCCAAAACCGGCAAAAGGAAGGGCGGTGAGAATCGTTATCGGGTGGAAGAAATCCTCATACAGTATTCCAAGTATCAGATAAATGACAACAATTGTTATGATCAGGAGCCATTGCATCCCCTTGAAAGAATCTATGAAAACCTTCGCCGTCCCCTGAAAACTTGCGCTCATCGAGCTGGGCATTCCCGGATTCAGCCTTTCCTCTATCTGATTCATGGCCTGATCCAGCGCGGCACCCGGTTTGAGGTTGAAGGAAATGGTCACTGAAAGAAGCTGGCCCGTATGGTTTATGCTCATGGGGCCCGGCTCCTGTCTCACTTTCACAATTTCGTTGAGAGGGACAAGCTGGCCTGTGCCGGAACGGACATAGAGCATGGTCAGCGAATCGGGATCAATCTGATATTCAGGCATGAGTTCAATAAGAACCTTATACTGGTTGTCCGGAGCGTAGATCGTGGAAATCTGCCTGGGGCCGAACGCACTGTAAAGAGCCTCCTCAACCTGTGCGGCAGTTATTTTCAAGGTTGAAATCTTGTCGCGGTCGATGTCGAGGTTCAGCTGCGGATTTGAAATCTGGAGGTCGCTTGACACATCCTGCAAACCCGGCACCGTTGCAAGCTCGCGTTCGGCCTCTGCGGCAAATTTGAAAAGTTCCTCGGTGTTAAATCCGACAAGCGTATACTGGTACTGCCCCTTGGACGGTCTGCCGACCATGATTTTACTTGGGACCTGGAGGAATGCGCGAAATCCCGGAATCTGGGCAAGCTTGGGTCTGAGACTCTGCACTATCTGCATGGCAGTGTTTTTTCTTTCAGCCCTGGGCTTCAATCTCATGACAAACATTCCGCTGTTGGAGTTCCCCATGCCGCCGGCAGATCCCGCCCGCGACATGAACCTCTCTACACCCGGCTCCTTTTGGACAACTTCGGTTCCGGCCTCCTGATGTTCCACCATTGATTGAAAGGATATCCCCTGGACACATTCCGTCTGCCCGAAGATAAGCCCCTGATCCTCGTCCGGCAGAAGTATCTTGGGAATGTTCTTGAAAAGGAAAACTGTAAGCGCAAGGACAACTACGGACAGGACAAGGACGAGCGCTTTCTGTTTGATAACCGCGCGCAGTGTCCTTTCATAAAATCTAAGGTGCCAGCTGTCCCTCTTCTCGTGCGTTCCGGAAAATCCAGGGGAGAGAAACCTGCTGCACAACATCGGCGTGAGCGAGAGCGCCACGATTCCGGAGACAAGAACGGCCACACCGATTGTCACGGCGAATTCGCGGAAGAGCCTGCCGACAATTCCACCCATGAAGAGGACGGGGATAAAGACCGCGGCAAGTGAAACGGTCATTGATATAATCGTAAAGCAAACCTCCCTTGAACCTTCAAAAGCGGCCTGAAGCGGCGTCTTCCCCATCTCATTGTGTCGAAATATGTTTTCAAGCATGACGATCGCATCGTCAACGACAAATCCGATTGCAAGAGTCAGTGCCATCAGGGAGATATTGTCTATGTTGTAATTGAGAAGGTACATCACGGAGAAAGTCCCGACGATTGACATCGGGAGGGTGAGGCTGGGAATGATTGTCGCACGTGCGTTCCTGAGAAACAGCCAAATGACAAAAACCACCAGTGCAAGCGAGAGCAGCATCGTGAATTTCACGTCCCGGACAGATTCCCGGATCGACTCCGACCTGTCAAACAATATGTTCATTTTCACAGAAGCCGGAAGCTGTTTCTGGAGTATCGGGAGAAGATCCTTCACGGACTGGGCGACTTTAACCGTATTGGTGCCGGGCTGCCTCTGGATTGCGAGGATTATCGCCCTGGAGCTTTCCTCCGGTGTACAGTACCAGGCCGCCACCTTGTCGCTTTCCACACTGTCCTCGACTCTTGCAATGTCTCCAAGCCTGACAGGCTGTCCGTTCCTGTTCGCGATGACTATCGAATTGTACGCCTCGGCATTGTACAGCTGCCCCTTCGCCTGAATTGTAAAAGACTGGTAGAGTCCATCAATCTGACCGGTCGGAAGATTCACATTTGCCGCTGTAACTGCGTTCTGGACTTCATCTATGCCTATGCCCAGGAATGCCATCTCCTTGGGGTCGAGCTTAACCCGCACGGCATATTTCTGCGAACCGTAAATCTGAACCTGCGCAACACCGCTCATTGTGGATAATTTCTGCGAGATGATCGTCTGGGCATAATAATCCAGCGTATACAGAGGGAGGGTGGGGCTTGTCAGGGCGACATAGAGGATGGGCTGGTCGGCGGGATTCACCTTCGAATACGAAGGAGGGCTCGGCATGTCCGACGGAAGATCCTTCATCGTCTTGGAGATCATCGCCTGCACATCCTGCGCCGCTATGTCAATACTCTTCTCAAGGGTGAACTGGAGGGTTATGGAAGTGTTTCCCTGGGTGTTTGACGATGACATCACGTCCAGGCCGTCAATTGTGGAGAACTGCTTTTCGAGCGGCGTGGCGACAGCGGAAGCCATTGTTTCAGGGCTCGCCCCAGGGAGGCTTGCGAAAACCTGAATCACGGGAAAATCCACATTCGGCAGATCGCTGACAGGCAGTTTTGGATATGAAATCACTCCAAACAGGAGTATGGACACCATGACAAGTGTCGTCATCACCGGCCTGCGTATGAAAATATCGGAAATGTTCACTGGTGTACCCTATTTAGTGTCAAAGTGGCCAAGTGGCCGAGTGGCCGAGTGGCCGAGTGGCCGAGTGGCCAAGTGGCCAAGTGGCCAAGTTCAAAGAAAGGATCCTTCAATCCTTCAGTACTGTTTTCTTTGGTGTCTTGATTTCAACCTTGCTGCCGGGCACAAGCCTCAGATGTCCGTCGGTGACAACAGTTTCCCCCTCTGAAACACCCTGGCTCAGAGCCGTCTCACCGCCCGCCGATCTCAATATGGTGACAAGCCTCATCTCAACAGCGCTGTCGGGTTTGACGGTAAAGACGTAATTGCCCGTCTGACCCGGCTGCACCGCCCGTGAAGGAACCACAAGCACCGGAGTTTCAGAAACCATATTGATCGTCACGTTCACAAACTGTCCGGGCCAGAACAGTTCTTTCCCATTGTCAACCTTCGCCTCAATCCTGACAGTGCCTGTTGTCGGATCAACAGTGTTGTCCAAAAACTCGACATCGGCCTTTACCGGAGGCTCGGTATCGTCCTGCGCCTTGACTTTGATATCGAGTTTCTTGGCGGCAATGTGCTTCTTTATCAGATTAAGATAGACCTGCGGAACGGAAAAAGAAACGGAGACAGGCTTTATCTGATTGATGACAATCAGCGTCTGATCATTGGCCTTTATTACGTTCCCCTCGTCCGTGAGGATGTCGCCGGCCCTTCCGTCAATGGGGGATTTTATTGAACAGTACTCGACATCCAGTTTCGCCTTGTCAATATTGGCCTGATCAATTTTAACAGACCGCTTGAGTGATTCGGAAACAGCCTTTGTCTTGAACATGTCATCTTCGGAAACTGCATTTTTTTTGTGCAATTCGCTCTTCACCCTTGCCTGCCTCTCCGCATCCTCCGCAAGAACCGTGTCCCTCTCCAGATTCGCCCCAATCTGCCTGAGGTTCGCTTCATAGGGCCTTGCGTCAATCGAAAAAAGCAACTCCCCCTTCTTCACATCCTGGCCGGAACTGACATGGGCTTTTATAATCTGTCCGCCGATAAGCGATTTGACCGGCACAACCGTATAGGCCTCGATGTTCCCGTATGTGTTAATCTGGATCGGAATCAGCCTGGACTCCACTTTCGCAACAGTGACCGGCACAGCCTCCGCTTTTCTGACGACCTCCTTTTTCGAGCATGAGGAGACAAGGAGGGAAATGAAAACAATCAGTACAAGCCTAAAATCAGGCGACCTCAGAATATCCAATATCCAACGCGGAACACCCAATGTCCAAGTTAAGATTTTCCGGGATTGAATTCCGACGGAAAGTGGAAATTGAGTGTTGGATACCGGGTGTTCATAAACCTTGAGATTCATTGGCGTTAAAGTATAAGCTTTCATTAAGCGGTTACCCCCCAGGTAAATCTGTTTTCTGAAGCAAACACAGGAAAAAACAAAATATATTTCCCAACCTCTTTTCAATCTAGAGTTGAAAACAGATATTTCAAACATATAATTAATGTATTCACTTGAATTAGCTGATTGAAAAAGAGTCGCAAACACGCGGAGTCACCATGCACCACAGGAAAGACGGAGAAGAAACCAGGCAGAAAATCCTCAGAGTCGCAAGCGTTCTTTTTGCTGAAAAAGGATACCGTAACACCACCCATGAGCAAATATGCCGCACCGCCAAGGTCAATGCCGCCGCAATAAACTACCATTTCCGGAAAAAAGAGACCCTGTATGTCGAAGCATGGCGGATGTCGTTCAACAGTCTGTTGAAAAAGCACCCTGCGGACGGAGGCGTGTCTCCGGACGCAACTGCGGCAGAGCGTCTTCACGGGAGAATACTCTCCATAATGCGCCGCATGTCCGATCCCGAGAACAAGGTGTTTGACATCATAAACAGGGAAATGTCCAATCCGACCGGCATTTTGACCGAGGTCATCCATGAATCAATCATACCCGTCAAAGCGGGAATCAAGTCAATTGTGCGGGAACTCCTCGGCGGAAAAGCCACCGGACGGGATGTCCAGCTATGTCAGACGAGCATCATGTCGCAATGTTTTCATCCGATTATGGTCAGACGCCGGAAAATCATGGAGGCCAAGGGATGCAATGAATCTTCCCTGCATGACTTGGATATAGAGGAGATAGCCGATCACGTGACCCGTTTCTCGATTGACGGCATCACGGGAGTCAGAAAGCGTCTTGAAAAGGGTGGGGAGAGGCGCAGAGTTTAGAAGTTCTAGAGTGCGGGAGTGCGAAAGTTCGGAAGTTTTGAAACCTGTTATAAACTGGATCTTTTAATCATATGAAAAACGAAGGTGAATGCAGATTGATTTCATTCAAAAAGAAATATCTGGCACTGTGCGCCTCTTCAGCAACCGTTTTATTTTCCGGCTGCTACAACTATCCCGCCGTTCCGGACTCCGTCAACCAGAGCACATACACCGATCTCAAAAGAGACCAGCAGAAGCTCCTTCCGGCGGACTGCAGGGTTCTCACCCTGGAGACGTCCGAG
>JBAYFV010000207.1:0-6808 GCA_041666985.1 Victivallales bacterium | reverse complement strand
TAGTTTTTCAGAAAAACAATTAAATTGTTTTCCTGAAAAACTGTCAACTAACGGGGAAATGCAATGGACAATACACAGTTATTCAATGTCAATGCACTGATGGGAAACGGCGCCTATGAGGAAGCTCAGTATCCAAACGCCGAATCGCTCGTAGAACACCTGGATTACCTGGGGATAGACCGTTCCCTTGTTTCACATGTGGAGGCCAGGGATTTGAATCCCACCTGGGGGAATCGTCGTCTGCTCACTGAGATTGACGAATCCGGTTATTCTGACCGTCTGATTCCGGCATTTGTCATTTCCCCCTCCTGTTATTACGAAAAGGGAGCTTTGGCTTTCCTGAAGGAAAACCTGAGTTCCGGAAAAGTCAGGGCCCTCCGCATTTATCCCTCGGTCTCCAGGTTCCCGATACTGCTGCTGGAACGTATTTTTTCCGAACTGTCTCAGTGGGAACCAGCGGTCCTCTGCGATTGCGCGACTTTCGGATCCGAAAACGACATCCGCGATTTTGTCGCACTGGCGGAGAAATTTCCGAAGATGTCTTTCGTCTTCACCCAGAAGATGTGGCCGGGGTTTGGCAGTCTCATCGATGCAATGTGGCGTCAGAAGAACATCTATGTGGATATTTCCTGGGTTCACATGCGGGACACTGTCAACCTCATGATTGATGAATTTGGCGCCGAACGCCTCCTGTTCGGAATCGGATACAAATCGCATTACGGCGCATCGGTTGCCGCTCTGGCTCATTACCAGATTACACAGGGACAGCGTGAGTTGATTGCGCACGGCAATATCGAAAGGCTGCTTAAAATCAACCCTCTCAGGAAAAAGCTCAGTGCAGCACCACAAATACTGGAAGAAAAACCCCTCTGGAAAACATGCCGCAACGGGCAACCGCTGAAAGGCGTAAAAGTAATTGATGCCCACGGTCACACCGGCCCGACCCACAGGGGATGGTACATCCGGGACATTGATTTTGAAGAATACATCAAAATCATGGCTGACCAGATGGATCGGCTGGGAATCGAAAAGACTGTGATTTCAGCGGAAACCGCCCTTTTCGGAGAAGCCGTGGGAGGTAACAGCTTCGCTGAGAAACATCTGCTGAAACATCTGGATCATTTCGCCGGCTATCTGTCATTCAATCCGCTCTACGGAAAGGAACTGTCCGCCGAACTGGATAATTTCTTCAAGCGCGGTTTTTTCATCGGGTTCAAAATCCTGGCTGGATATTGGAAGGTTCCGGTTACAGATTCCAGCTATGACGTGGTATGGAAATACGCTGACAAATACAGGCTGCCGATACTGCTCCATACCTGGGACGACTCATACAATTCCCCCGCCATGCTCAAAGATATAGTGAAGAAATATCCCAGCGCAAGCTTCCTGCTGGGCCATTCCGGCGGCGGCACTCGCGGACGGATCGAAGCTGAAGAGCTGGCGCTGGCAAATCCGAACGTGTTTTTAGAGTTCTGCGGCACTTTCTGTACTCCGCGTCCATTTGAAGATTCAATGAAAATTGTCGGAATTGACCGTGTGCTCTTCGGTTCCGATACCGGGGCTCACGATCAGGCATGGGAGCTTGGCAGATACCTGTCGATGCCGGTTCCGGACAGGCAGCTCATCCCCGGCCTGGGAGAGAATTTCATGAAGATTTTAAAGAAGTCCGGTTGCCTGTATTTCCCGTCAAATGCCCAAGTTATTTCTTAGCGGGCCCTTATTGCCTTTTCCGCGGTGGCCTCCAGATATTTTGCGGCGTTTTTCATGGAGTCTTCAGCATTTTTCGCTTCCCCGCTGATCGGGAACACCGATTTTATTCCTATTCTCTTCAGACCGGTCAGGTTTTTTGCGGCGCATCCGCAGAAAGCGATGCAGGGGATTCCGTGTTTTTTTGCGAGTTTCGCAACTCCGGCGGGCGCTTTGCCGTAGGCGGTCTGACTGTCTATTTTCCCTTCGCCGGTAATCACAAGGTCGGCATTCTTGATTTTTTCCTCAAGGCAGATAAGATTGAAAACAACATCAATCCCGGATTTCAGTTCAGCCCCGAACAGGGCGTGCATTCCAGCGCTTATTCCTCCGGCCGCCCCTCCGCCTTTTGTTTTCCTGATATCTTTCTTTGTATATTTGCTGATTTTATCAGCAAATATCGCAAGACCCTTTTCAAGCTCTTTAACCTGTGTCGGACTCGCCCCCTTCTGCGGTGCGTAAACTGCTGCCGCCCCTTTTGGGCCGAGAAGGGGATTCTCAACATCGCAGATAATTTCAATGACTGTGTTTTTCATGCGATTGTCGATATTGGAAATGTTGATGCTGTCTATAAGTTCCAAATCTTCACCGGTAGGAATTGAAATGATTTTTCCGGTCTTGTCGGAAAAATTGACTCCCAGGGCTGCAGCCGCTCCGATACCCCCGTCGCAGGTTGCACTGCCGCCGATTCCGAGAATGATTTTCCGGGGTTTCAGTTTTAATGCCTCAGCAATCAGCTGGCCTGTTCCGTATGTGGTTGTTTTCATGGGATTGCGGAGTTTTTCCGGGAGCAGGGCGAGTCCGGACGCGAGCGCCATTTCAATGAAGGCGGTTTTTTCGTTATCGAGCCAGCAGAATTCGGAATTTATTTTTCTCTTCCTCGGATCGAGTACTCTGCTCCTTATGGTTTTGGCTGACGGAAGTGATTTTACGACGTCGAGCAGTCCGTCTCCGCCGTCGGCGACGGGGCATGAAATTATTTTTGCGGAGGGAAACGCCTTTTTTATTCCGCGTGAAATCGCAATGGAGGCTTCAATACAGGAAAGACTTCCCTTGAAGGCGTTGACAGCTATGATGATTTTCATGGGAGGAGGCTCTCAGTTAATTAAATTTTCACACTAGAGTATATAAACGAAAGGAGCATGCATGTCCCGAGACATAATATCATTCCAAGGCGAGCTTTGTCCAGCAATTCCAGCAGTAAAAAAACAACAAAGAATTCAGCGAGTACTGCCGTCTTCTTGAAAGCATTGATTTCATTTTGTGTACGGGAGGCGTTGAATTCGAGCTGGCCGCCACTGAAGAAACGAAGCGGTCAGAACTCCGCAAGGGGTGCCTGCGCCCAAAAATCCATCCATCCAATCATCCGTCATCCTGTGGGACGACTCTGAAATCAAATAGATTCATGCTTTGAATTTATTTGGATGAAAAACTATATTGTTCTTATGAGATATGCCAACAACAACGACTGGTCGCTCTTCGTTAAAGAACGACATAAACCGCCTGTCAGGGAATGTATTTATGAAAGCTGGTTGAGATCGATCGAGTTCGGATTGGATCCGTTTGGCAGCCAGCTCCCCCTTCCGTCCGGAGATCTGCCTGCCCGTCTCGAGGATGAATTCACCGCCAGATTGAAATCACTTATTGACGGGCCGTTGAAAAGTATTTCCGTTTCCAGGGTCGCCTGGCTTTTATGTTCTCCCGAAGGCAGGATTCTTGAAATCTCCTCGTATAACCAGGAAATCTCGGAACTTCTTAAAACTTCGGGGATGATTGCCTCGTCAACGCTCAACGAGAGGCACGCAGGTACCAACGCCGTGGCCCTCTCCATCAAGAGCGGACAGCCCGCTTTCTGTCATGGATCCGAACATTTTCTGAAGAAGTTTCATTCCTTTTCCGCCGCCGCCGCCCCTTTTTATGGCACTGACGGCACACTGAAGGGATACCTGTCGCTTGTCGGTCTGCTGCCGGAAACCGATGCGCTGCTGCTGGGGATCGTAATTCTTTTCCTGATTCAACTTTATGACAGGGAGCTGCGCATTACCCGGTTTAAAAACCTTTATAAGGATTTGAAAAAGCAGTTCACCCGCATATACA
The DNA here is from genome assembly GCA_041666985.1 of Victivallales bacterium. Classification (GTDB taxonomy): domain Bacteria; phylum Verrucomicrobiota; class Lentisphaeria; order Victivallales; family GWF2-50-93; genus GWF2-50-93. Next base: position 2,965 of record JBAYFV010000207.1, on the reverse strand, counting down.
ATGATGATTTGAAGCCAATTGTCATGATTAACAGGAATGGCTATATTCGCCAAATGAATCCCGCCGCAATGGATTTTTTTGATTTCCTCAACAGGGGTGGGAAGGAGAAAAATCTGGAAAATCTGGCATCTTTCAATCCTCCGGTCAAGGAAATCGCCCAAAGCGCCATAGCCTGCGCCGACAAAAAAATGGAAATCCATATTTCCGACCGCCATCTTGATGTTACATATGAAAAAGTCCCGCTATACAGTGAAACCGATGAGTTTCTCGGCAACATACTCATATTCAACGAAAAAGGTGAGAGAAGCGGTACAAGCAATGAAACTGTTTCCGAGGCGAAATACACTTTCGACAATATTATCGGGCGTTCTTCAAATATTGTCATGGCTAAGGAACTGGCAATGCGCGCCGCGAAAACTTCTGTGAACATACTCCTGTACGGCCCCAGCGGCACAGGCAAGGAAATGTTTGCACACAGCATTCACAATGCCAGCAGCAGGAAAAAACATCCGTTTGTAGCCATCAACTGCGCCGCGATTCCGAGGGAAATTGCGGAAAGTGAGCTTTTCGGTTATGCCGAAGGCGCATTCACAGGCGCCAGCAAGGGCGGGCGCATAGGTAAGCTTGAGTCCGCAGACAAGGGTACCGTCTTTCTCGATGAGATAGGAGACATGCCCGTGGAGCTTCAGGCGAAACTGCTCAGGCTTCTTGAAGAACACACAATTACACGTATCGGGGAAAGCAAGGGAACGCCTATCAACATAAGGATTATCGCCGCCACCAACAAGGAGATCCCGGCCCTGATCGAGAAAGGTGAATTCAGGGAGGATTTGTATTATCGCCTGAATGTCTCATCCATAAGCCTGCCACCGCTTTCCGAGAGCGCCGAGGACATACCTGAATTCGTCCGTTATTTCATCGAATATTTCAATGAACTCATGGGCAAAAAGGTTAAAGGCGTTGATGAGGAGATGATGAAGAACTTCAAATCATATTCCTGGCCCGGCAATATAAGGGAGCTCCGCAATGCCATAGAGTTTGCTGTCATGCTCAACAGCGGGGAAGAACTTATCACATGGAAGGATCTGCCCGGACAGTTCCGTATGGCATTGCTCTACAAGGATCCGCCGGAGTTGCAGGTGAGCGACCCTCTGCTTCAGGAAAAACTCAATATTGAGAGCAGTGAAAAAGCCATCTACCAAAAGGCAATCAGGCTGGCAAACGGCAATATGAGCGGAGCTGCGAAAATCCTGAATGTCGGCAGAAGCACTCTTTACAGGAAAATCCGGAAATTCGGATTGAAGTTTTAATTCGAAGCCTAAGACATGAACGTCCAACATTCAACATCCGACATTGAACTTTGAATTTAAAAATAAATTCATTCGAAGTTGGAAGTTCGACCTGTCCTCAGTAGCCTTGGCGAAGGAGGATGTTGAGTGTTCGATGTTTTCCGTATCTTCTTTACTCGAGGTAATTTCAAAATTGCCGAAGGTAGGGCGGTTTCTCCGAAACCGCCGCCTCAGAACGGACGGCTCGGAGAGCCATCCCTACCTTGAATTCGTCAATTTTGAAATTGGCTCTACTCAACAATCTTATTCAGGGGATATTCCACTATGCCCGATGCTCCGGCCGCTTTGAGTTCGGGAATCAGATCCCTGACGATATGTTCGTCGACTATTGTATTGAGCGCGCACCAGCCGTCTTCGGCCAGAGGGGAAATTGTCGGCCTTTCAAGGGCAGGGAGCTTTCCGAGAATCTTGTCGAGGTTCTTTTTCTGTATATTAAGCATGAGCCCGACTTTTCCTTCGGCTTTAAGAACCGCCTTGAGCAGGAGTGCGAGTTTCTCTATCTTCGCTTTTTTCCATTTATCCTTCATGATGTCCCTGTTTGCAATGAAACGGGTCGTGCTTTCGCAGAGTACATCAATGATTCTGAGGTTGTTGGCTTTCAGTGATGACCCCGTTTCGGTTATCTCCACAATTGCGTCCGCAAGGCGCGGGGGCTTGACTTCCGTAGCTCCCCAGCTGAATTCAACTGAGGCTTTCACATTGTGTTTTGCGAGATAGCGCTTGGTGAGGCCCACGACTTCCGTGGCTATGCGTTTGCCTTCGAGATCCTTGGGGCCTTTGATCTTTGAATTTTCAGGAACCGCCAGAACCCATTTGAGCGGCTTGCGTCCGACTTTACCGTAAACCAGTTCGGCAACTTCGACCACATCGGATCCGTTCTCCTCTATCCAGTCCTTGCCGGTCAGACCGCAGTCAAGAACGCCTTCCTCCACATATCTTGCCATTTCCTGCGCCCTGATGAGCATGCATTCGATTTCGGGATCGTCAATGGTAGGATAATACGACCTTGAGCTTATCTGTATTTTGTATCCGGCTTTTGCGAACATTTCCGCAGTTGTCACTTCAAGACTGCCCTTCGGGATTCCAAGAGATAATTTCGGCATCGGCTGCTCCATTATTTTAATGCATTACAATTGAGATAATTGCAAACTAACAATTTGCTGGAATTCAGAAGTCAGAATACAGGATTCAGAATAGATTCTTAATAAAAATCCCGGAGCCTTCAATAATTCTGGCTCCTGTCTCCTGACTACTGACTACTTTTAAAATTCCCTCAATTATTTTTGATTTGCTTATTCTAACCGGAGAAAGCCTTTTATCAAGGCGGAATCCTGATTTTCCCGGTTGGTATTCAAGAATGCAGCACAGGCATCTTGCCTGTGGATTTAACTGGCTAACTTCTCGGGTAAGACAGGCTTTCCAGCCTGTTATTCCAAAAACAATAAAGAATTGGATTTGCTGAAACTTGTAAGATTTGTTACGAGGAATATAACTGAGGTAATTTCAAAACTAGGAATTCAGTAGTCAGAATTCAGCGGCCTACTGCGGTGGCCGCAGTTTTATCAATAAGAAACTGAACGGAGGGCGGACTTTCCAGTCCGCCAGCAGACGCGGGT
>JBAYFV010000206.1:0-6842 GCA_041666985.1 Victivallales bacterium | reverse complement strand
TGAATCTGCTATGTTCATCTCATCCTCTTATCAATGTAAGTATAAGGGCTGTTGCGGAAAGCGCGGCGGCTGCGACGAGCAGCTTTGGAATCTTGTCAAGCCTGAATCTCGCCATGATTGATTCGATTACTCCCACTGCGGCCGAAATTGCGAAAATTCCGAATATGAAAATGGTTGAATCAAGCATGAATGAACCTGTCCTGACCGGCAGGATGATCGCCACGAGCAACGATGCGAAGGCCCAGAGCTTCAGCGCGCTTCCATAGAGGATATAGGCGAAATCCGGGCCGCAGTAGTCCAGGACCATTACTTCATGGATCATCGTCAGCTCCAGATGGGTGTTGGGATCATCTGCGGGAATCCTGCAGTTTTCCGTGAGAAGCACAATTGCAAGCGTGACGGCGACCAGCAGTATTACAGAGATGTTCGAGAACGGGTTCTCGGAGGCTGCGGAGAATATCTGAGTGAGGCTGATCCTGTTGTTGAGGCATGCAAGGGCGGAGAGCGCAATGAGGAAGGCGGGTTCTGCAAGGGCCGCATACAGCACTTCCCGGCTCGCGCCCATCCCCTCGAAGCTGGAACCTGTGTCGAGGGCGGCCGTGACAGTGAAGAATCTGGAGATGCCGAAAAGATATGCGAAAAGTATTATGTCGCCCTGGAACGAAATCAGCGCCGGCGACGCTCCGGTGCATGGGATGATCATGAGCACGCCGACAGCTGCGGAAAGGCTGACGATCGGCGCCATCCTGAAGACCCAGCTCGTCGTGCTGCTGTAGACCGTGCCCTTGCGGAGAAGCTTGAATAAGTCGTAGTAGAGCTGGAGCAGGGGAGGACCTTGCCTTCCCGCGGAGAGCGATTTCACCCTGTTGATTATTCCAGGTATCAGCGGAGCAAGTATCAGCGCCGCGAGGAAACCCGCATGCGCCCTGAGCAGCAATGTGCTGAAATCCGTCATCTGAAAAAGTTCCACATTAAGAGGATTAGGATCGTTACTATTATGTAAAGGATGTATATGTGAATTCTCCCTGTGTCGGTGCTGGCGGCGACGGCGGACAGCCTGTTGAAGAAAATTACGGCCGGACGGAAAATATACTCCTGCCAGATGTCGGGTGTTTCCGTCGAGAAGCTTTTTTCCTCGGGGAAGGTCGCGGAAGTGTCGGGCAGTTTTGTCTTTGTCTTCAGGAGAAATGCGAACAGCTGTGTAAGAGGCTGTGAGAAGGACGAGGAAGTATACTGAATCCTGGGCACGGCTTTCGCGTAGCCGCAGTCCCATGTCGGACCTTGGGTTTCAATATGGCCTCTGGGGGTCGATCTCCGCAGTGTGAAAAGGAATCCTCCCAGGATGATGAGGAGCGATGAAAGCATTGCTATCGCTGTAAGGGGATAGGCCGCGGTCTTTAGCCCGGTGGTGCAGGCGGCCATCGAAAGACCGGATATCTCTGAGACAGCTGTGCACGTCAGCATTGCGGCTGATGCCCCGGAAAGCCCTATGAACAGGCAGAGCAGTGCAAGGATGATCATCGGAACGAGCATTGCCTTGTCAGGATCCCTGGCGTGTTCTGCGCATTTGGACCGCGGCTCGCCGAGGAAGATTATTCCGACGGCCTTTGAGAAGCACGCTGTTGCCAGCCCGCCTATCAATGCAAGCGATATGATCACTACAAGCGAGCAGAATGAAAGAGGTATCATTGAAGTTGTGACGCCGAAGAGCGCGGACAGGAAGATCAGGAATTCGCCTAGAAACCCGTTGAAGGGAGGGAGTCCGCAGATTGAGGCTGAACCTGTCATGAAGCAGATTCCTGTGGCGGGCATTTTCTTGACAAGCCCTCCAAGCTCTTCGATACGGCCTGTGCCGGTCTCGTGCATGACGGTTCCCGCTCCGAGGAAGAGCAGTCCCTTGAAGATGCAGTGGTTGATCACATGCAGCAGTGCGCCGGCGAATCCGAGGACTGCGACGACCGGTTCCCCGCAGGAGATGCCGACGAGGCCCATGCCGATGCCGAGGGCGATGATGCCGACATTTTCAACGCTGGAATATGCGAGCAGCCGTTTAATGTCCTGCTGCGCAAGGGCGAAAAGGATTCCGAGTATTCCCGAGCTGGCGCCGATTATGATAAGGGTTATGCCCCACCACAGCGGAGGATCGCCGAGGAATGTAAGTGTCCTGAGGAAACCGTAGATGCCGAGTTTTATCATGATTCCCGACATGAGTGATGAGACATGGCTTGGCGCGGCCGGATGCGCCTCGGGAAGCCAGATGTGCAGCGGGATGAATCCAGCCTTGGAACCGAATCCGAGCAGCGCTGAAATGAAAAGCGCGGTTGAGATCGTGCTGCCGGTGGTTATCGTCTGGAAGGTGGCGAAGTCAAGGGTGTCGGAATGCCTGCCCAGCATTGCGAAGGTCGCAAAGATGAAGGCGGCCCCGATGTGCGAGGCGACGAGATATATCCAGCCGGCCTTCCTCACGGATTTCTTCTGGTTGTCATGCGTCACCAGGAAGAACGAAGCGAGGGTCATGACTTCCCATGCGATCAGGAAAAGCATTCCGTTGCGGGCTACGACGACAAGCGACATTCCGAGTACGAGGATGCCGAAGAAGAACCAGCTGGCTCCCGATGAGGCTTCGGAATTCTTCTTTTCCATGTATGATACGCCGTAGACTGCGCAGAGGGTTGAAAGCATCAGGAGAGGGAGGAGGAAGAATGCGCTGAGCGGGTCGATGCCAAGTGCGAAACTCGCAAAGGGGATCCGCATGCGGTATGAGACGTCGAACGTGTTGCCTGTGAACAGGCTGTCGATGCATACTCCGGCTGAAAGCAGGAGGCAGCAGAATGTGCCTGCCGCCACGGCGAGCGCGGCGATGCGGCTTCTCTTTCCGGAGAAAAGCGGGATGAAAGAGGATATCATGAGGATGAAAAAGCCTGCAAGTAGAAGTTTCATTTGTTCATGACCTTGGTTTCAGCCTTCTCGATTTCCTTGATGATTTCCTCGCGGGTCCCCGGTTTTTCAAGGACCTTGCGGACGCTTGGATTCTTCAGCACGAATGCCAGCTTCGAGATCAGCTGGAGATGGACGCGCGGAGAAGGGGATATCAGCGTGAAAAGACAGAACACATCCTTTTTGTCCAGCGCTCCGAAATCGATTGGTTTCTCGAGGAAGCAGAGGGTTATCACAGGGATGGTGACGTTCAGGATCACTGGATTCCTGACATGGGGAATGGCTATTCCTTCGCCGATGCCTGTCGATGCCATGTTTTCACGGGCGAGCAGGACATCGAAAAGAAAGCTCCGGTCGACATTTTCCGGAAGCTTCATTATGTCGACGACGTTCCTGAGTACGGCTTTCTTGTCGGCGCCCTCTATACGGAAGAAAATTCCACCGGACTTCACGGATTCCGCAATTGAAGGCACGATGTTCTCTTCGGAGGCAGGGGATTCGAATATTTCAGGGGAGACGTTTATTTTCTGGGCGGTCGCCCACTCGAGCAGTTCAGACCTGTTGAACCGGAACTGGTCATTGATCTTGTATGCCGGTATTATCTGCTGGTCTATCCAGCGGTAGACTGTCCTTTCGGACACATTGAAATACTTTGCCACGTCATGAACTGTCAATTGCATGTGAAATCCCTGTTAATCAATTTATCCATCAATTCGCCACAGGCGAATAAACCCATTCAAGCTTTATTCCGTCTATTCAGTAATAATGAAAAACGGATGGTATCAAATTACACCAGATGTCATAAGATGTCAATAGGTGTCTCTAAAAGACCATGGATAAGTTTTAAAAGTAGAATTAGGAAACTTTGCACTTGAAATCGGCTTGCTTGATTTATTCCCCGCCTCCGGCTATAGTTACGCCATCATGCAATGTGAAAATCAAAAACCTTATCAATAAATGTCAATCAACGGATTATGGATCATGCTGGGGGCTTATTGTGCGGGTGCGGTCATATCGCTTTGGAGCGGCAGATCCGCAAAAATCACCCGTATCCTGGGGCATACCGCTCTGCTTGTCGGCGCGCTGGTCGGTGCTGCGCTGGCAATCCAATGTCTGCTCGGTGACGCATCCCAGTCCGCAGTGCATATAGATCTTCCAACTCTTTTCCCATTTGCGGATTTAATAATTGTTTTAGATGGATTAAGCGCGTTCTTCCTGCTTGTCGTCTCCATCGTCACTGTCGCGGCGGCATTATATGGCCCGTCGTACCTCGAGGCACACCCCACAGCCTCACCTGCGGTAGAGGTCATGGGGATCAACATTTTTGTCGGTTCCATGATTCTTGTCCTGTGTGCGGGCGATGCGCTGACTTTTCTTCTGGCTTGGGAAGGGATGACGTTGGCCAGCTACGCCCTGGTCGTATCCGAGGGCAAAGATAAAAATACTCACGCGGGCCTTATCTATATCGTTATGGCGCACGCAGGTACCGCCCTCCTCATGATCGTCTTCTTGATGCTTGCTATCCGTGCCGGGAGTTTTGATTTCACTGCTATCCGTACAGCTGCTGCGGCACTGCCGGAAAACGAGCGCTCGATACTCTTTTTCCTTGCTCTCGCAGGGCTGGGGGCCAAGGCCGGCGTGGTTCCACTGCACGTCTGGCTGCCTGAAGCGCATCCGGCCGCACCAAGCCACGTCTCGGCCCTCATGTCGGGTGTCATGCTCAAGGTTGCGATCTACGGAATGCTGCGTCTGGGGCTGGACCTGCTGGCTCCGGCGAGCGGGCCGTTGCCGCCATCCTGGGGGTGGACAGTACTGGCACTGGGCTCGATTTCGGCCATCATCGGCGTGCTTTACGCACTCCAGCAGCACGATCTCAAGCGTCTGCTGGCGTTCCATAGCGTTGAAAATGTGGGCATCATCCTCATGGGTGCCGGCATGTCCATGCTGTTGGCACACCGCGGGACTGCGGCGGACGCACTGGCTGCGCTCGGGCTGGCGGCGGCCCTTTTGCACACGCTCAACCACGCGGCGTTCAAAGGACTTTTATTCCTTTGTGCAGGCGCCGTCCAATCTGCCACGCATATCCTAAATATGGAAGAACTCGGCGGACTCGCCCGGCGCATGCCGTGGACCGCATGGCTTTTCCTGATCGGCGCAGTGGCGATTTCGGCCCTGCCTCCGCTCAATGGATTTGTCAGCGAATGGATGACCTTCCAGACCCTCATCCTGGGCAGTGCGCAACTGCGAGGCGGAAGCGGACTTGCGGTTATCGCCGCAGCCGCAGCCCTGGCTCTGACCGGAGGTCTGGCGGCGGCTTGTTTTGTCAAGGCTTTTGGTGTCACCTTCCTGGGACGGCCACGGTCTGACCACGCAGCCAATGCCGTTGAAGTGGCTCCGGACATGCGGGCTGGCATGGTCTTCCTGGCAGCAGTCTGCGTGCTCATCGGTATCCTGCCGGGTTTTGCGATGTTCCTGCTGGACGCTCCGGTCATGCAGCTGTTGGGCGGCGCCGGACCAAGCTCGCTGGTGACTGTCCGCGGCCCAATGGTGTTGTCAGCCAGCGCAGGCGCTACGGCCGGGACTGCCATATCGATGACGGCGGCGTTCGTATTGTTCGGCGTATTGGCCCTGGCGGCCTGGGCCATAATCGTCTGGCCGCGCGCCAACGCGCGCCGACGTGAGCCCACGTGGACCTGCGGCATGACGCCCCAGAGCCGATTCGACTACACCGCCACAGCGTTCTCGAAGTCCCTGCGTTTCATCTTCTCCTCCCTCTACCAGCCAAAACGAACTGTCACCCGGCAGACAGGGGCGACGCCCTACGTGCTGCGCAAACTTCACTGGCAAGGTGATGTGGTGGACCTGACCCAGATCCATTTCTACAACCGCCTTCAGGACGGAGTGACGCAGATTGCGCGCGCCATCCGCCAGCGCAGCACGGGACGCATCCATGATTACATCGGCTACGTCCTTATCACGCTCTTGATCACCTTGCTCATATTTGGGAGGGGCTGACATGCACTACGATATTGCTCCATGGATAATAGCACTTGGGCAGATGGCCCTTCTGATAGCGCTGGGCCCCCTGGTAACCGGCGTGATCCAGAAGATCAAGGCGCGCTTCCAATGCCGGTGTGGCGCCGGGATCTTCCAGCCATACCGTGATCTGTTCAAACTTTTCAGCAAGAGCACGGTCCAGGCAGACAATTCAAGCGCATTCTTCCGCGTAGTACCAGCGCTGGTACTTGGCGCCACGTGTGCCGCGGCCATGCTGGTTCCAGTCCTGTTCGCCCCGCCGACGCCCGGAACCGTATCACTACTGCCTCTGGGGGACGCCCTTTTACTGCTGGGCTGGCTGGCCCTGGCGCGGTTCCTCACAGCCGTAGCGGCTCTCGACGCGGGCGGGGCCTTTGGCGGCATGGGTACGTCGCGCGAAATGACAGTGGCCACACTGGTGGAACCGGCGCTGATCATGGTGCTGTTCTCCGTCGCTGTCGTAGCGGGCACAACCGACCTGGGGGCGATCGTCGGACATTCGCACAGGTCGTTCGGCGCCCCCGACCTCCTCGCGCTATTCTCCATGCTTATTCTCCTGTTGGCTGAAACGGGCCGCATCCCCGTCGACAATCCGGACACACATTTGGAACTCACGATGCTCCACGAAGGAATGCTGCTCGAGCACTCCGGCCCCGGATTGGGCTGTCTGCTCCTCGCCAATCACACCAAGCAAATCGTGCTCATGGCCTTTGTGCAAGCGCTTTTCTTTCCATTCAAAGCCGCAAGCACAAATCCTGAAGCGCTGGCACTGGGCCTGGTAACTTTTATCCTGGGGACTCTGGCTCTTTCGGTCTTCCTGTCAGTGGTCGAGTCGGCATACGCCAAGCTGCGTTTTTTCAACCTGCCGC
>JBAYFV010000205.1:0-6873 GCA_041666985.1 Victivallales bacterium | reverse complement strand
GGCCTCGCTGTATTCCCAGTCCCATACGTAGGTCGTGCCGCCGGAAGTCTTGGTGATTTTGACAAAATCATATTCGGAATCGCTGCGGTTGGGGTTTTCGACTGTCCATACGGTATGGGGACTGCCGACCGGTTCATAAATGCCGGACGTGTTTTTTGTTCCTGCATTCTCTGGCGGATAAATCCTTATCTCATATTTATAGTCGTCAATCGTGACAATGTCGGCAAGGCCGTCTGAACCGGAGTCTAGCTGGCGGAGGATGCCGTCTGTGTCGTAAACGACATCAAGGGACACTCCGCGGTCGGATGCGAGAATTGTTCTTCCTGCGGAGGTTGTCATGGAAACTACCTTCTTGTCGGCGACCGAATAGCGGTAGACATCGCCGCCGCCGGGATATAGGTCGTAGTAGACGGGATTTTCGAGGACGGGATTGCCGGAAGCGTCGGTCATCTTGAGGACTGTGACATAGGTGCGGTTTTCGTTTATCGGCCTGCCGACGGACTCCCCGGCCTTGAACTGATAGGTGACAGAGACGGAATACGGCGTGAAAAGAGTGACTTCGCGCGATATTCCGGTGGCAAGCCCGCTCGTTTTTTCGCCGCTTATTCCGGTGAAGAGCATATGAGAATAGTGGAGTCCCTGAGGCGAGAATAAGAGGGGGGTGGAACTGGTGTAATACAGAAGGAATTCACCGCCTGAAAGAGTAGGCTCGTTGAGCATCTGTCCGAATGGAATGGTAAAACGGAGGCATTCGGGATCGCCATTGCCGGATGGATCGTCGGATGGCTTGGACGGATCAGATGGATCCTGCTTTTTCTCACATTTGCACTTTTCTTGGCTGTCGCCAGTATCATTTAATGTCTTCCCCTCCTCTCCGGAGGTTTGCGGGGTCTCTCCATCTTTGGATTCTCCGGGTGTCGAAGGACTGTATGTTTCCTCCACCTTCCCGGACGGTGGATTTGTTGCATTTGCCGTGAAGAGGCAGAGTGAGCCGAACGCCAGAATCAGGAGCAGGGATAATATCCTTTTTTTCATCATGTATTCCTTGTTTTTAATATTTATTTTATAAAATCTTAATCCGTTCTCTTATTCTTTTCCCGGTGTAGTGTTCGCCGTGTCGGCGAAGATTCTTTTCCAAATCCTTCTTGCCCGGCACGGGCAACGCTACATCAAAACCAATCACAGGCAGGAATGCCTGTGCTACTTTATCTTGTCTGGCACGGGCAACGCTACACTAAAGAAAATCCCAAGAGCCTATGCTACATTGAAAATCAATATGTCTTCATCAGTGCGTTGCCCTGATAGAACTGTATCGAATGGCAGTTGCCGGTGTACGCGCCCGGCGCCCTGTGCATGCGGTACTTGTAAACTCCGTATTCATCGAAATCAGCAGCAGTGACCCAGCGTTCGATTGTGCCGTCGTCGAATGTCACTCCTCCTACGAATATTCTCAGGTGGACCCTGAAATCAGGAGGGACGGTGCTGAGGCAGATTTGGCTTTCGACCATGATACTGCCGTCGGCATATGATTCGACGACATCCAGATAGGAATATGTAGCCAGGGTGCTCATGATCTTGACGCTTGCATTCGCCATGATCGGGCCGTCCTGGCCGAGCCTTGCGATTACGTAGCCGGGAACGTTCTGGAGCGCCCTGATGTCGAGTCTGCGTCCGGGGGTGAGGTCGCTTTCGAACATGTTGACGTTCCTGTCGTACTTGACGACCGCGAGATCGTCGAGGCCGGGATTGTCCCAGAGTCTCGGCTCGTTGAAGAAGCAGACAGGATTTCCGTTGAACGAGCCTGAGACCACCTTTACGTTGAGCGAGTCCGTGACGGCGGTGCCGCCGCCGTCAGGGGTGAACGTGGCGGAAATCTGGATGTCGCCGGTGTTTTCGAACTTATAGGGAAGAGGGGCATCCGATGTTGTCGTGAAGGTCTGTCCTTCCACGGTGATCGAGACTGAACCCTGTCCGGATCCTTCCGGGGCGGCGGTCAGGAGCAGCGAGTCGTTCAGGCGGATGTTCATGTCGTCGCCGGTGATGATGTTGACCGGCAGCCAGGTTGTTGTCCTGTTGACGGATAGCTGTCCGTTCTGGAACGAAATCGTGAGGTTGCTTGGTGCGTTCGGAGTGAGGGTCACGTCGGAATACCAGCCGTTTTCCACGCTGTGTCGTATGGCGGGCTCTACGGGCTCATCTCCCGTCTTGGTGTAGAATCCTGCGACGGCAATCTGCTCGATGTTTGAGGCGTTTGCGCCCTCGATGCAGAGAGGGGAGGTTTTGCTCGATGCCGGAACGGTGACGAGGGTGAGCGCTTCGTTCCTGCTGTCAATCCAGTCGGGGATTCCGTTGCTGTCGGTGTCGGGTCCTCCCAATGACTGGAGTTCGAGTTTGTTTATCCGCAGGAACGTGTTGCTTGCGACGTTCGTCCACCTGATCTTCGCGCTGTGTATTCCGGACTGGAGCTTCGGCAGATAGAACCAGGCCCTGCCGTTCACGCCGTAGGAGGCGGTGAGCGTCTGCGATCCGCAGGAGGAACCATCCATGAGGAGTTCGAGGAGGAACGAGGACTGGGTGGTTCCGCAGTTGTGGCGTGTGCCTTCGACTTCGAGGCGGTATACTCCCGCCGCCGGAACATTGAGCGCGTATTCGACTGTTCCGTTCCGGGATGTGGCGTATATGGCGGTTCCCTGCGTCAGCCATTCACCGGCTGCGGCGACGCCCTGGCTGCCGCTGGCGGTCAGAACCGAGGTGCATGTGCCGTTGAAATCGGCGGAGAAAGGATCAGTGAAGGTGACCTTTGCCTCCTCGTAGTCGCTCATGCCGTCGCCGTCGGTGTCTGCGAGGTTCGGATCCGTGTGGTAGATATTCAGCTCCTCGTAATCGCCGAGCCCGTCGTTGTCGGAGTCTGCCTTGTTGGGGTTCGTGCCGTGCAATATCTCGTCGGAGTTGCAGACGTTGTCGCGGTCGGAATCCCTGTTCCAGGCGATGGTCTCCTCAAGCAGGGGGGTGGGCGCGGCGCAGATCCAGAGGTCTGAGCTGTCGAGGTTTTTGCGGACGAATCCCGGGCCGGCCCATTCGAGCTTCAATACCGCCGCACTCTCATATTCGAAATAGTCCAGCCTGATCTGGTGGACTCCCTGTTTCATGTACATGTCGGCGTTGTATTCCCTGGAGGTATGTTTTCCGCCGTTGTCTATGAAAAGCAGGTTGTCAATGTAGAGGCGCGAACCTTCGTCGCTTGTGAGATAGAACCTGTAGAATCCGGACGAGGGTATGTCGAGGTATCCGGAGAACGAGGCGCCCATGAAGTCGGACATCCCGCTGGACAGGATGTTTCCGGTGGTCGAAGTGAACGACGGGGAGGACCGCACCTCGGATGATGCCGGGGTGAGGGCGGTGAAGTCCGGAAGCTGGGTCCATGTGCCCTGATAATACTTGACGGAGATGCCGGGGGTGACGCCCTGGAGCGTGGCTTTCACATCGGCGGCCGGGGCGAGTGTTGGATTCGATCCGAACACATATTCCTGGTAATTGGTGAGCCCGTCGTTGTCAGGATCCTCGTAGTCGTACATGGGCTGGTTCCCGAAATAGGACTGCTTCCATGCGAAATACGCATTTTGTTCGCCTGTGAAGTTCGGAATGACCTGGAGCGGGAGGCTTTCGTCCGAGGGGATGTCGTTCACGTCGTATGCAACTGCCGTGTAGGAATATGTATGGTTTTCCGATTCAAGGGGTATGTTTGCAAGGCTCTGCGCGGTGACCGAGCCTATTTCAATGCCGCCCCTGAACACCTTGAAGTTTTTGAGGCTGTAGTTTTCCGAAGGGGCGACCCAGTCCCATGAAAGCGTGAAAGTGTCAACGTATCTCGCCGCGGCGAGATTGTAGGGGGAGGTCGGCTGTCCCGAGATGAAGAGGACTTCTCCGGTGGCGTTCGGATCTGAAAGCGAAGAGACCGTGGAGGCCTGCCCGTGGTCGCAGGTGACTATGAACCCGTTTTCATGCTTCACATTTGAAACAGTGTATCTGATCGCCGGTCCGCCCTGGACATTGACGATCGCGGTCATGCTGTAGGCGTGGCCCCTGTAGACCGGGATCGTGACCTCCCCGTTGACAAGGGTGAACCTCCTGCTGTCGGAGGGGGCGGGGGTTTTCGGATAGACATCAGCCCCGTTTGTATTGACAATGTCAACCATTCCGGACATGGGGATCCCGTCCGGGGTCTTGAAACTGACTTTTACGGACTTGAGCTCCCAGGCGCTGATCCTGGCCAGTTTCGTCTGGTTCCTCTTTATGTCCTGCAATGCTTTGGCGGCCTGTATCGCGCCCAGGGCGCTGTCAAAGGCCGACTGCTCGTAACTGTCATAATAGAGCAGTTCCGGGAAATTGCAGAAATACCTGCCTGCAATGCCATAATGGATCCGTTCCGCAAAGTCGGAGGTTGAACCCGGGAAGAAATCAAAATACCTCATGAGCTGTGACCTGTACCCGCTGAGCGATGTGTTCAGCTCCAGCCTTGTGGCGTATGTGTTGAAAATGGAATGCTTGAACATTGCGAGCCTGTTGAGGGTGTTGAACACGGAAACCTCGTGGTCGGACATGAAATTGAGGGAATATTCGTAGAGGGTTTCGGCGGCGGCCGGATGCCCCTTCTGCCAGTGCTCCTCGCCGAGCTCCACGAGCTTGCATTGCAGATACAGTTCGGCGAAGGAATGCCCCGGAAAACTGGCCAGCATGATCTGGTCGAGCTCCTGCCGGTCGGCAATGCGCTCTGCATCGGAAGCCGGATGTGCGGCTTCGTTTATCACGGCCAGTTCGCGGTCTATGAAGCCGGAAAGTATCGGAACGTCAATCTGGGTGAAATCAATGCCGGCATGTCCCAGGGCTGTAAATGCGTCCTGGACGGACAGTATCAGGTTTTCGGCGGAGAGCCCGAACGGGTCTGTGGAATCCACGATCTGCTGGACGACTGCGGCATTTTCGACATCCAGATTCTTCAATGTCCTGACAGTCAGGTCCGGACTTGGAAGAGACAGATTGCCGGCGGCGTCGAACGCTTTTACAGTGTAAACATATGTGGAGTCGGGAAGAAGGCCGGTATCGGTGTATTCGGTGTCGGCGGATGTTCCTGTTTCCGCTCCATCCCTGTATATGCGGTATCCCGTGACGCCGGTGTCATCGGTGGACGGCAGCCATGAGAAAATGACTTTTGTAAATGTCGCCTGGTAAAGATCGGGATTTTCCGGGGCGGTCGGGGCCTGGGCTTTCGCGCTGGGATGCGGCAGAAAAAACAACAGTCCGAACACAGCCAGAACCGGCAGAATTTTATTTCTCAACATATTTTCTCCTTGGCTTATTTAAATTTTCCGTTGCGGAAAATTTTTCTTGTTAATTTCCCCCCATTCATCAGTTAACCCCCATTTTCTTCAACGCGGCCTTTGAGGCCGTCCGCATCCTGACATCGCCGCTTTTCACGAAACTCCGCAGGGTGTCCCGGTCGGAACTGTCACCTATTGCGCCGACAACGGCTATCGCCGACATTTTCAAAGGCACGTTTTCCGATGTCTTCATAATATCCCTTGCAACAGGCAGTATTTCGCGGTTTTTCAATTTTGCGCATATCTGGAGTGATGCAGTCTTGACGGTGTCGCCTGTCCCGGGGTCGGTGCATAACCTTAATGCCGCAGTGGAAATCCTCTCATGGGAGAAACCGGGGTTTCCAGCGAGACCGCCCATTGCGATGATTGCCGCGGCGGGAATATTGTCAGAGTCCGAAAGTGCGGCATCAAGGGCTTCCCTTACATGCGCCTGTTCCGAGGGGACATGGATGCTGCCGTACCACTGCCCCATGAACTGGATGCAGTAGTCGCGCCAGGTGTTGTCCAGGGTCTTGTCATAATACATTGCCACGAGATGGGGCGCCAGTTCTTCGGGAAGGCGCGACTGCCTCATGAGAAGCGTCACCGTATTGTTTTTTACGGCGTTGAACTCCAGGGGTTCAAGGACATCGTCGGGGATCTTTTTGTGCAGGAAAAAGAGAAGCGCCGTGACTTCCATTGCGGAAAGATCGGATCCGAGGGCGTTTACCGCTTCAAGCCTCGGAACATATCCTTTTTCCCCGTCGAGGCCTGCGATCAGCCTGATCGAGCCGGGAATTTCAACTGCCGGAAGCCTTCTGGCCCTGGAATTCCCGGAAACCGCAACGGCTTCATCGGGGCTGTCCGGACATTCCATGCGGGAACGGTAAAAGTCAACCGTGTACATCTGCAGCAGGCTCTCAAGATCCGCTTCGGGGTGATTCCTTCCGGAAACGCGGGAGCTGTTATTTCCAGTTGTAACAGGTTTAGCGGGAGGATTCAGCGCCGCCGCGTTCCTTTTGGAAGCGTCAGCCTGGCGCGGTTTCATCAGCAGGCGGTATTTGCCGGAAACGGCCAATATCAGGGCGGGGATCATGAACAGCGCCAGCATTGTGGCCCCGATAAAAAGAAGTTTCCGCCGATTCAGTTTCAAGTCAAACCACCTAACCTAATGAAGTCAAAAGAAGTGCATGGGAAGTTTGAAAAGTAATCATCGTGCGGATATTGTCAAGCGGAGAAAATGAAAACAATTAAAATTTAACGGAGGGATACGCAGATAATATACAGTTGAATCTCTCACGTCTGGCCGGTGTCGTTAGCGCTTAAGATATTAAACATGAGATACATGTGATGAAATTCACGGTAAGCACGGCTATATTCTTCTTTACTCTTCGTAAGCGTTATAAGTAACGCGGTTCTTTAGACCGCGAAAATCCTAGATTCTCTCGGGCTGAAGCCGCGAGCTACTATTTCAAAATAAGAGTTTTATTGAGTTCAAGAACACCCAGCTTAACGC
>JBAYFV010000204.1:0-6891 GCA_041666985.1 Victivallales bacterium | reverse complement strand
TGTCCCTTTCCGCCGACAGCGTCCGGTGCCGAAAGCACCCGGTCCCGAAGGGATGGGGCAACAGCAGGTCTGCGCGCTCCTGGTCTGATTGGCCAAGACCGCTTCGGGTATTGGCCAATCAGCCCGGAAGCACGCCCCCTCTGCCGTTGCTCCCACCAGCGTCACCGTATTTATGAACACGACTACTTCGCCGAGACGGCGAACTCTGCACTATGAATAAGAATACTATTTCCCTCTCAGGAAAAAGAGGCTGAGGGCCGGAATATAGGTTACGAGGGCGAGGACAATCAGCAGGAGGATGACGAACGGCAGGGCGGCTCTGTAGAGCTTGAAGATGGGTTCGCGAAAGCGGATGTTCGCGATGAAGAGGTTCAAGCCGACGGGCGGGGTTATGTAGCCGATGCCCAGATTCACGAGGAAGATTATCCCGAGATGGACCGGGTCGATGCCGAATCCGGCGGCGATCGGTATTATGAGCGGCACCACGAGCACCGTCGCCGCGTATATGTCGATCATGCAACCGACGATGAGAAGGAAGATGTTCAACGTGATGAGGAAGGCGAACTTGTTTGTCATGTAGGGGCTGGCAAGGTCGAACATCTTCGCAGGCATTTCGGCGTCTATCATGTAATTTGTGGCGGCCAGCGCCATTCCGAGGATGATCAGTATGCCTCCGGCGAGCATCGCGCTCTCCCTGGCGATTTTCATGAAATCCCCGAACCCCACTTCGCGGCGGATGAACATCTCGACGACTATCACGTACACTGCCGCGATCACCGCCGCTTCGCTGACCGCAAAAACGCCCGTGTATATCCCTCCGATCACGATGAAGGGGAGCGGAAGCTCCAGTTTGGCCTCCCACATCGCACGGAAAACCTCGGCAAGGCTGAATTTCATCCTCGGAGTCGCTATGGATCCGCCCTTCCACACGGCATACCCCGACAAAACAAGCACCATAAGCGTTCCCGGAATGATTCCGGCTATGAACAGATCTTCTATCTGGGTGTTGCTTATGACCCCGTACAGGATCACGGGCAGACTCGGCGGGAAAAGCAGTCCGAGGCTGCCGCTGGCGGTGATCGCCCCCAGACTGAAATTCCGCTCGTATCTTTTCTCCAGCATCGCAGGAAGGAGGAGTCCGCCAAGGGCCACGATCGTTATTCCGGAGGCGCCGGTGAAAGCGGTGAGAAGCGAACACGACACTATTGCGACGACCGCAAGCCCTCCCGGCATCCATCCGAGAAAGGCGTTAGAGAGGCGGAGCAGGCGGCGGGGCGCCTGGCTGTATCCGAGAACGCATCCCGTGAAGGCGAAAAGGAAGAGGGCTTCAAGCATCGGTTTTGACGCGAGCTGGTAGAACTCGATGACAAGCGCCTGCATGTTGATGTCTGCGCGCCAGTAGCTGATCAGGGCGCTTCCCCCGATCACCGCGAAAAGAGGGGCGCCGACAACGGCCAGAAGCAAAAGAATGATGAAAAGCAAAGCGCTCATCCGCCCCCCGCACACACTGATTTTTTCTTCATTTTCCAGGCCTCCGTCAGATCCTTCGCCGCCGCCACAAGAAGACGGAGCGTCAGGATCGAAAAGCCAATCGGGAGGACAAGGCTGAGCCACCACTCGGGTATGGACAGAATGGCAATCCTGCCGTTCGAAAATTCCGACTGAGAGCGCACGAATGCGACGCTGACCCAGACCACGATTACGCATACGGCGACGCTGGCAAGCTCGGTGATGCCGCGGATGACAAGGCGTTTGCGCTGGGAGATCAGGTGCGATATGAGATCGACGGATATTGACGAGCGTTCCCTTACGGCGGTGCCCGCGCCAAGCAGTGCGATCCAGACAAGCAGATGGCGGCTGAGCACGTCGGTGCCCTGCACCCCGACCGAGCTGAAGTAGCGCAGAACTATCGGCAGAAGACCCAGGGCAATCATCAGCACCACGAGGACGGAGAAGGTGACTTCCTCGACGCGCCTTACAGCGTACCCGATGCGTCCGTCGCCGCCCCCAAATGCGGGATCGCAGCCGTCACTTGTCGGAACGGCAATCCGCCCACAGTCGCCGTCCGGCGACGGTGAATCCGGATTCTCCCTGTTCAGGGGCTTGTCATGGGGTTTTTCGGAAGGCATTTCGGGATCTCACATTAAGAGATGTTTTTCATTTCTGATTTTCCCTGCGGTACTGTTCCAGATGCGACTTGAGCACCTTCATCGTTTCGGAGGAGAAGTCTTTGCCGGTCATTTCCTCCTCCACTTTCACTGTAAGTTCGCGAAACTCCGACAACGCTTCTTCGCTCGGCTTGATCACTTTAAGCTTTTCATCCAAAACCTTGAGCGCATCATTGTTCTGCCTTTCTATCCCTGCATTGAGCTTTACGATGTGTTCCTGGAAAATCCTGCGGACGGTTTCCCTCCTTTCCTCCGGTATCTTGTTCCACTGGTCGCTTGTGATCACAATCGCTCCGAATGAATAGAAGAGCCCCGTGTCGAGCCTGTAGTTCACTCTTGTGTGCCACTGCATCACGATCATTCCCGTAGGGGGTGAAAAGACCGTGCGTATGAGCCCGGACTGCAGGGCGGTGTTGACATCGCCCACCGACAGCGGAATCGCCGAGATGGAAGCGGACTTGAACAGGGCGTTGCAAAGTTCGTCCTTCTCAAGCGCCCAAGGCTTTGCGTTCCGCAGAGCGGCCAGATCAACAACCTTGTCTTTGCTGAAGCAGTATGTGAACCCCTGGTTAGTCCAGCCTATTATCTCGAAGCCCTTTTCCCGCGCCTGCTTCCGGAAATATTCGTTCATTTTTTCGCGAACCCAAATCGCCTCCTCGGCATTGCGGAACAGGAGGGGGATCGAGAACGCGAGGGAGTCCGGGCACACCCTCGAAAGCCCGTAGGCCATGAATCCGGCGCCGTGAAGCTGTCCGATCCGCATTTTTTGGACGACACTGATCTCGTCACCCTGAACGCCGCCGTAATAAATCTTAAGGCGCACCTTCCCGTCCGTTTTTTTCTTGATTTCATCGGCCGCCGCATTGAACTGCTGCCCCCATATGGATTTTTCCGGCACGATGCCCGCCATTTTCAGAACGACATCCTCCACTGCGGAAAGTGTTGGATGAAGCGTCAGGAAAAACACAAACGCCAACACTGCCGGAAAAAGCTTTACTGTCGTAGTTCTCATTTGTCCCTTAAGTTATAAACCTGCTCGAAAAAGTTTCCTGGAACAGCTCTTGCGAGCTTGACTACGAACCAATTCAACTCAAGTTCACTGTTCTTTGTTTGTAGTTAACCCCGCAAGGGGTGTCTATCTTCTACCTTTTCGAGCAAGCTCTAGTTATGATTACAGCCAATGTTTCTTTAAAACAAATCCTCTTTCCTGTCGAGCAGTCTTCTGGCGCGCTCCCTGGCGATGGCGTTGCCCAGGACATCGGCCTTTTGTTCGTGTTCCGGCTTTTCAAGGGTCTTCGTCAGTATGCTTGAAAACAGCTCCCGGTCGCCTGCCGTGACAGCGTAGTATTCCGCATAAATCACCTGCGGCAGTTTTTTTCCGTTGCCGGACAGCTCCATGGCGCGCGTGAAATGCATTTTGCTCTTTTCCATGTCCCTCCCGCCGCCGGGGGGCTGGACTGCATAATAGATTCCGAAGACAAGATGGGCGCCGCCGCAGGCATATGTCTCGTCGAGTTCCAAAACCCGCCGCATCAGCGTCAGGGCCTTGGGCATTTCCGAAAGGGCGGCCATTGAGTCCGTCTGGCTCAATATCCATCCCAGCCAGGCGTTCGCCGCAGCGTATATGCCGGGGACATCATCACGTCCAAAACAGGAGAGAGCCTTCTCATATTCCCCGAAAGGCTCGTCTTGCGCGGCGGCGAAAAAGCTGCGGCGGCATAGGAGCTTAAGTCCGTATTCCTTCGCTCTTCCGTAGAGGAGGACGGCACGGGCGTTCTCCTCTTTCGGGACAAGAAACGCCTGTGCATAACCGGCATAGGCCGTCGAAGCCGCCAGCAAAAGATCCGGATTGTCCGGCTCCTCCTGCAACATTGAGTCCAAAAGCAGTATCATCGTTGGAAACCCCTGTCGCACCAGTTCGGGATCCTCCTGGCTGTTCACGGACGCCACAAGGCTCTCGAAGTGTCCTGCGGCGATTTTTCCGGGGGAATATCCGAACATGCCGCAGCCGGTCAGAGTCAGAAGGGACAAGGTGGACGCGCAGGATGCGATCCTGGCGAAAAACGGGACGAATGATAGGGATTCTGATTTCATAACGCAGGAAAAATAGTCCTGAACCGGTAAAGAATCAAGACTGGAGGCCGAAATCAGGACTCTTTCCCGTTCCGTCGGCCGCCGCCGGAACGGGAAAGAGTGAAACACATCTTACTCAGGAAATGAATCAGTCATGTACCTACGGCAGAGCCGGAGGCTTGATTATGTTAGCCGCTCAAAGCGGCAAGCCGTATTTACAGTTTATGACAAAATCCAAGTTCCAATTTTTAAACAACCAATTCAAGAACATGCCTTGCGGCATTGACTACGAACAAAGCAGGATTTGTATTCGTTGGTAGTTAAGCCCGTAAGGGCTGTTCTCCTGGTTTCTTTGTTCAATATGTTTGTCTGGAGCTTGGAATTCCCCCCTACCTCAGCGTGATGCAACCTGAAAAACTATTTCCGCAAAAGTCATTACTTGGAAAATCTTTTGCGAAATTCGCAGACCTTGCATAAGGGTTCAACCGCTTTGCCTTCGGAAAAACCGACGATTGTTTTCTGCGCCTTTTCACTGTTTATGATATTGTCGAAATCCGATTCGAAAATATTTCCGAGTGAAGTTATGCCGTCCCTGTCAAGACAGCAGGGGACGACAGTCCCATCTACAAGAATTGCGCAGTGATCCCGTAATCCCCGACAGAATCCGCTGTCATCTAAATGTAACACAGGCATCTTGCCTGTGGGTTTT
The DNA here is from genome assembly GCA_041666985.1 of Victivallales bacterium. GTDB lineage: Bacteria > Verrucomicrobiota > Lentisphaeria > Victivallales > GWF2-50-93 > GWF2-50-93. The sequence continues at coordinate 1,941 of JBAYFV010000204.1, read as the reverse complement.
AAATATAATTTCTCGTGCAATGAACTTATCTCCGGCCATTTGAATTCCTCGGCGAGATTCAGGAAGACATTCGGCGCAAGCGTAATTCCCTTTTCCTTTATAATCCTGTCTTCGATCTTGAAAGGAACATGGAAGAATTCCTCGATTTGTTTCAGCAAAGCCGCATTTAATTTATCGTCTTGCTTCAAGTTCCAGAGACGAAGCGCAAAATACGCCTTTGATTTCTTTCCGCCTTCCTCGATAAACTCGAGTATGCCGGCCAGATAATTATCCGGAATCTTCGAATTCCTCTGGATTTCCAGACAGTGAATGGAGAAATTTATCTGTCTGAGCGCCTTTGATTTTATAAGTGCGTCCTTATGTTTTTCTATAAGAACGCCGTTTGTTGCAATGTTGACTTGGAACTCAAGCGATTCGCATATTTTCAGGAGTTCCGGAAATTCGGGATGAAGCAGAGGTTCGCCCATGACATGAAGATAAAGGTAGTCGGTGAACGGTCTGATTTTTTTCAGTATCGCCTCAAATGATTCAGGCGGCATGAACGAGGGCTTTCGTTTTGTGCCCGGACAGATCGAACATGTCAGATTGCAGACATTCGTGATCTCAATGTAAACCCGTTTGAATCTTTTCATTGTTACCGCTAAAGATTTTTTCATATTGCGGGGAAGGTAATCCGGAGATAGCGAAGAATCAAGGGAGCGTCATCTGTTAAATTTAACGCTGAAAGCGTGTAGTGATAAAGCCTATGGTTTCAAGCATAGGGAGTATGATCAAGACGATTTCGTCCTGAAGGGACGGAGGGAGTATTAACATATCCAACACCAGATTCTCATATCTATGACGCACTTGTGCGCCTCTGGAGCATAAATTCGCCTATTGCCAGCAAAACACCCGAGAATCTTACCATTCCCCATTTTATTAATACGGCGGAGAGAATAAGTTATAGACCAAAATTGAACTACTGGAGTAAAACATGGGGACACCTCAGGAAGTCCTGAAACTTGTTGAGCGATTCGACAGCAACCGCGAATCCTACATGTCGGGCGATTACAAGGAGGCGCAGATAAGGATCGAATTCATCGATCCCTTTTTCGAACAGCTCGGCTGGGACATGGGCAACAAGCACGGATATGCCGAAGCCTACAAGGATGTAATCCACGAAGATTCAATCAAGATCGGATCGGCCACCGAAGCCCCCGACTACTGTTTCCGTATCGGCGGGACAAGAAAATTCTTCCTGGAAGCCAAGAAGCCTTCGGTTTTCATCAAGGAGGCTCTTCATCCCGCCTACCAGCTTCGCAGATATGCATGGTCGTCAAAACTCCCGCTGAGCATATTGACTGACTTCGAGGAGTTCGCCATTTACGACTGCCGTATCAAACCCAACAAGAACGATTCCCCGGCACTCGCACGTATAAAATATTTCACATACAGGGATTATTCCGAAAAATGGGATGAGATTTATTCGGTCTTCTCTCGCGAAGCCATACTCAAAGGTTCATTCGACAAATATGCGGAAACCGCAAAAGGAAAGAAGGGCACCGCCTCCGTTGACGACTCATTCCTAGAGGAGATTGAGAACTGGCGTGCGAACCTCGCAAAGAACATTGCCGTGCGAAACTCGCAGCTTTCAACCAGAGATCTTAACTTCGCCGTCCAAAAGACTATTGACCGCATAATTTTCCTGCGCATCTGCGAAGATCGCGGAATCGAGCAGTACGGCAAGCTCGGCGCACTCCAGAACGGTGTCAACGTATATGACAGGCTCGTCCAGCATTTCCGCACAGCCGACAACAAGTACAACTCGGGACTTTTCCATTTCTCTGATGAGAAGAACCGTCCGGAAGAACCTGACAATCTCACCTTGAACCTCAAGATAGATGACAAGATACTGAAGGAAATTGTCGGTACTCTCTATTATCCCGAATGCCCGTTCGAGTT
>JBAYFV010000203.1:0-6992 GCA_041666985.1 Victivallales bacterium | reverse complement strand
GGCATAAAAACCGTTTGACCCGATTTTTTTAATATCGCCTATCTGGGAAGTCCTGAACGAACGCAGCATGCTAAGGAAAAAAACGGCTTCGAGAAGATTGGTTTTACCCTGACCGTTTTTACCTACGAATATGTTGACTTTGTCTAGATCGTCAATCCTGAACTCCGCATAGTTGCGGAAGTTTTTCAGATAAAGGCATTTTATCATCGGCAGCCCGGTTATTTACTGCGGACAGGCATGATGACGTAAAGGAATCCGTCGCCTCCTGAAATCGCAACAGGGCTGTATCCGTCGTTCATCTGGAGTGTCACCTTGTCGGCATCCAGATTTTTAAACGGCTCCGAAAGGAAAAGAGGATTGAATGAAATATTGAGTTCCGCACCGCCGTATTCGATGTCTATGGGTTCTTTGCTTTCTCCAAATTCGGAGCTTGAGGCATAAAGAACGAGTGAATCCTTGTTGAATGTCATTTTCACGAAGGAACTGCTTTCGGAAACAACAAGAGATACGCGGCGCAGGGCTGAAGCGAAACTTGCGGTGTTGATCTCAACTTTCTTGCTGAAGGAAGTCGGGATTACCTGTCTGTAATTGGGATAATTCCCCTCGACAAGTTTTGTTGTCATGACAGTCGAACCTACTTTGAATGAAGCCTGGTTTTCCCCGATCTCCATGATCACGTCACCTTCCTTCTGAAGAATTCGCTGAAGCTCGTTTGCGCTTCTTGAAGGAACTATGGAATCACCTTCCTCACCCTCGTATTTTTCAATCACTTTTTCAACCAGGGCAAGTCTTTTACCGTCTGTGGCTACGGCTGTAAATGCGTTTTCCTTTATGCTGAAAAGTATTCCGTTGAGAACTTTCCTTGAATCATCAACACTGACTGAATAGGATATCTGACCCAGAATTCTTGCAAAATCCGCCTGTGGAAGCTTGATGGTCCTGACAGGTGTCAGAGTCACCGGCTGCGGAAAATCATCAGGTGCAAGACCCAGGAGTTTAAAAAGGGATTTTCCGCACTGTATCGATATGTGATGGTTTTCATCTCCTCCGAGAGCAAGATCGTCGCCGGGAAGTTCGCGTATTACGGAAAGAAGTTTTTTGGCGGGAAGGGTTGTTTTTCCAATTTCCTCAACCTTAGCCTCAATTTCCGTGGTTATCCTCACTTCAAGATCGGTGGTTGTAAGAATTACTTTATCCTTAGTCGCTTCAATAAGCACGTTTGCCAGGACCGGGAGAGTTGACCTTGCCCCTATTATGCTCGCAACCTTCTGAAGTGCGTCAAGAAATTTTTCCCTTGAAATGCTGAGCTTCATTAATTCACACCTTTCTATTTATGAATATGTTTTATATATCTTAATAAGATCTAAATATATATAAGATTCTTATTATATCCTGTTAATTTTGTTAATAAAATGAGAATCAGGTAGAAAATTACCCAAATTTATATATTAATAACTTGTGTTTATTAATTTGAATAATGTAAATTAATAAGTTATTAACATCTTATTGATTAACAAATAAAAGAACAGGTGAAATCAATGTCATATCATGTTTCAGACCTCTACCAGAGATATCCTGAACTTAAAAAAATAGAGTATAGCATATCCGGAGCTTTTTCAATCCTTAAATCTTCAATTGAGAAAGATGGAACTGTTTTTGTCTGCGGAAACGGAGGAAGCGCCTCGGATGCCGAACACATAGTGGGTGAGCTTTTGAAAGGGTTCCTCTTGAAAAGGGGGAAAGATGATTTATTCACCGGCTCTGCCGTAAAGGTTCTCGGGGAGAATGAAGGTAAAAGAATATCCGGGCTTCTTCAAAACGGAATAAGGGCGATTTCATTGAATGCCCATCTTGCCTTTACAACCGCATATATAAACGATGTGTGCGCCGAAATGGTTTATGCCCAGCAGCTTCATGTGCTTGGACGGAAAGGTGATGTTTTCATCGGAATTTCCTCTTCTGGAAACGCCGTCAATGTCCTTAATGCGCTCAAAGTGGCGAAAGTTTCAGGGGTAAAAAGCATTCTCCTCACCGGAAAGGGCGGAGGCAAATGTGCGAGTTTCGCAGACTGCTGCATAAAAGTCCCGTCCGATGAAACGTACAAGATACAGGAATACCACCTCCCGATTTATCATGCCCTGTGCGCCATGCTGGAGGATTATCTCTATGGTTCAAAATAAACCTGAGAAAAAAATCAGGCACATAGCCATCATAATGGACGGCAACAGGCGCTGGGCAAAAAAACACCGTCTTCCCGGCCTTAAAGGGCACAGCGAAGGAGCTGAAAACGTCCAGAGGATTATTAAAGCGGCAAAGGAATTCGGAATAGAATATATAACCCTTTATGCGTTCAGCACCGAAAACTGGAAAAGATCAAAAAGGGAGGTGGAGGGGCTCATGTCCCTTTTAAGGTATTTTATAGGCAACAATGTTGATAAAATACATGAGGAGGGTGTCCGTTTACGGGCTATGGGAAGGATTGAAATGCTGCCGGACAGAACCCGCAAGGTCCTTCTTGACGCAATTGAAAAAACAAAAGGAAACAAGGAAGGGAACCTCACCCTTGCCTTGAGTTACGGCGGGCGGGCGGAAATTGCGGATGCCGCGAAAAAAATCGCATTCGATGCGGTTGCCGGTAAAATAAAACCTGGTGAAATTGACGAAAAACTGTTCAGGGGTTATCTGTACGCCCCGGACATTCCAGATCCGGATCTTCTCATACGCACAAGCGGGGAGTTCAGGATAAGTAATTTTCTCCTGTGGCAGATATCCTATTCGGAAATATGGGTAACTGACACCCTGTGGCCTGATTTTTCAAAAGACGAATTTAAAACAGCAATAGACGCCTTTTATTCGAGAAAAAGACGTTACGGAGGAAGATAGTGTTTAAATACAGACTGCCGAGCGCAATCGTACTGGCCGCACTTGTTCTTGCCGGAATTTTTCTCCCGGGGCAGGCGGGAAAGTCCATATTCGCCCTGGTTGCAGTTTTTTCATCTTATTTCGCAGTCCGTGAATTCCTGGATATCATATCAAAGACGGGGAAAAAATCTTATCCGGCATTCACGTCCGTTTTCAGCGCCGCCGCAATCGGTGCAATAGTGTTGTTCAACATGATCCTCCCTTCGGTTTTCATAGTTATTCTGGTGATATTTGTGATTTCATGCTGGTTCTTGATTTTATTTTCAAGGCAGGACAGGGAAGTGCTGGAGAAGATCATCAATTCCCTTTCCGGTTTTTTCCTTGTGGCTTTCCCCCTGGGTTTCATGGTTCTCCTTTATATGATGGGTGACGGGTACGGATCCCGTGAAGGAAGGATGCTTCTGCTTTTCCTTATCGCCGTTACAAAATCAGGGGACATAGGAGCCTATCTGGTTGGGATGTCGAGTTCAAAACTGATGCCGGGCGGCAATCACAAGATCATTCCGTCAATAAGTCCAAAGAAGTCATGGGAGGGTACGGTCGGAGGGCTGGTTTTCAGCATAGCGGTTGCAATCATGTTGTCTGGGATGATTCCTTTTTCATATCATTTTACACTGACGGACGCCGTGTTTGCCGGAATAATATTGTTTGCCGGAGGATTTGCCGGAGACTTGGCGGAATCGGCCTTGAAAAGGACTGCCGGAGTAAAGGATTCAGGGAAAATCATACCCGGCATAGGCGGAGTCCTCGACCTGCTCGACAGCCTGATAATCAATGCGCCTCTCTTCTTCTTTTTCCTTATGCTTTTCAGATGAGACAATTGACTGAAAAAGTCTGAAAAACCTTGGATGTGTGCGGGAGGGGAAACTTTTTTGGGAAAGGTTCTTCCCTTTCCTATCCCAGACCCCCTTCCAAAACTGTTTTGGTTTGAAAGAATTGTGAACGTGACTGGGTTGGTGTCTTTTTCCGGTATTTGCGGTATATCCTCGAAAAATAGAAGCGGTCGTCGAATCCGGACCTGCCTGCGATTTCCCCCATTGAAAGTTCCGGACGGGACTTCAGCAGTCCGTCGGCTTGCGAAAGGCGCTTTTCAATAAGCATCTGTTTGAAGGTGAACCCGTACTTCTTCCTGAGTAGGTGGGAGAGGGAGGAAACGCTGCGCCCTGTAAACTTCGCAACATCTTCGATCTTCACTTTCTCGGCAAAATGCCTGTCAATATATTGTCCGACCTTTTCAACCACCCAGTTGCCGCGCAGTCCGACAAGTTCGCGTGCGACGATGTAGTCCACCAGCATCATGAACATTCCAAGAATGTCGTTCAGCTCTACTGCCGCAATGTAGGGAAGGCTTGAAAACGCACGTTTGAGCCTGGACACAGCCGCACGGCCGCGACAGCGTCTGATGACATGAGCCGGAACGCCTGAGATGTCCCTGAACTGCCCTATCATCACGAATCCGGCAAGGCGTCCGTCTATGAGAACCGGTGCGACAGCCTCCTTCAGGCCGGCGTGGCACTGATAGCATACAAGGCTTTTGCGGGTAAGGCATTCCGCCTGCTTTGCAGCATCAAGAGAGGCGCAAATATCCGGATTGAATATATTCTCCTGGATCAGGCGGCAATATTCGGAATTGCGATGCTGGCGGTTCGACCTGATGATTTTTCCGTCGGGGGCATAGAAGACGATCCTGGCCTTCAGTACAGCTGAAAAGAGATCCAGAAGCTTCTGGACTTCATCGTGAAGGATAAGCTCAATGGACGGCTTTACTGGCATTGTATTCCCATATGTTTTGTATAAACGTATCACTATTTGCAGGAAAGTCCATGCCTTTGCAGGCCCGTCCATTTACTTTCCTCCTGTTTCCTGTTAGGATATTGGTGTAAAAACAAAAAGGAGTCTGCTGTGAAAAAGGTCAGGATTGGAATTGTGGGACTGGGCTTCATGGGAACAACGCATTTCCGCATCTACCGCAAACTGAAGGACGCGGAAATTGCGGCAGTTTCAGACGTGGATCCTGCGAAACTCGCAGGCGACGTCAGCAAAGTTGTCGGCAACATAAGCGAAGAGGACAATTCAAAGCCGCTGAATCTTGACGGTATCAGGACTTACAGCGTGGTTGGCGACATGCTGAAGGATGCATCAATAGATGTTGTTGACATCTGCGCACCCACGCCGGATCACCAGAAGATTGCAATCGGGGCGCTGGAAAACGGGAAGAACGTCTTCTGCGAAAAGCCCATCTGCCGGACTTTGCGTGAAGTCGAGGAGCTTGCGGCCTGCGCCGGAAGGAGCGGTAAGTTTTTAAATGTCGGGATGTGCATTCGCGCATGGCCGGAATATTTCCACGTCAGGAATCTCTACAAGGAAGGGAAACTGGGACGTGTCCACAGCGCATTTTTCCGCAGGCTTTCCCCCGACATCACCGGCAATTCATGGAAGAACTGGTTTATGGACGGCAAACTCTCGGGCGGTGCGCTTCTCGACCTGCATCTTCACGACACTGATTTCATACGCTTCATGTTCGGTCGTCCGAAGGCGGTGACAAGCTTCGGAGTCAATTCTGTAAGGAGCAAAGGCGGAACAGATCACGTCATCACCAACTATCATTTCGACGACTGTCTGATATCGTCCGAAGGCGGATGGTGTGCGAATAAAAAAGTTCCTTTCGAGATGAGCTTCCAGATGGTCTTCGAGAAAGCAACCGTGCGTCTGGCGGGAGAAGGATACAGGATTTACTGGGAGAACGGGGAAGTTGAGGCTCCGCAAGTCGGCGACAGCGCATTGCCCACCGGCTGGCACAAGGAGCTGTCGTATTTCGTGGACTGTGTCGGGAAAAACGTCAAGCCGGAGAAATATCAGAACCTTGACGAGATGGTGGATTCCTTCAAAATAGTGATGGCGGAGCAGGAATCGGTGGATGCCGGCAAAACTGTAACAATCAAATATTGAGGTGTGAGCATGTACAAGGCTCTTAATTACTGGGTGTTTGGCGGGTTCGGCGGAGAGAAGACCGCCGTCGAGTTCATTGACTGGGCGAAGTCCCGGGGGCTTGACGGCGTCGAACTGACCGTAGGCGATGCCATCAAGATTGACATCACTGAGGCTGAGTGCGCCAGGATTGCGGATTTCGCAAAAAATAAATCCATCGGTCTGCGGACTCTCGCCACAGGTTTCTATTGGGGGGCATCTCTGGGTTCAGGAGATGAGGACGAACGTGAAAAAGCGATGGAATTCACAAGAAAATATTTACAGATCGCAAAATGGCTTGGTGTCGAAACGGTGCTTGTCGTTCCGGGCGCGTCGCGGGTCGCCTGGGATTCGTCAAGACCCGTTACAAGCTACAAGACCGTCTGGGAGAAGTCCATACAGTCGCTCAGGGAACTGGAGCCGGTTGCAGAAAAACTGCAAGTGAACATCGCCCTGGAAAATGTGTGGGGGCGCTTCCTTTTCTCCCCGATGGAATGGAAATTTTATCTCGAGCAGTTCAAGTCGTTGAGAATAGGAATGTATTTCGACATCGGAAACTGCTGTCTCTACGTCCGTCCTCAGGACTACATTGAAACTCTCGGGTCGAAGATAAAGGCTGTCCATGTCAAGAACTGGGTCGGCGATTCGCTTGCCGGAGGCAATCTTCTCGGATTCGGAGAAGACATCGAGGTTGGAGAGGTGGATTTCATGGCGGTTTTCAAGGCTCTGAAGGCGATAAAATACTCCGGACCGTTGACGGCCGAAATGATTCCGTTTTCCCGCCTCCCGAATCTGAATATCCCTGATATTGTATTGGCGGAGAAAACCGTTAAATCCATGCACAAAATGCTCAAGGTGTGAAGTCAGCCTGTGTGTGGGCGGCTGTTCATGAAATATTCGCCTTAGGAGCCGTAAACCTAGAAAAAGCAGTTGGAATTTCATGATCGCATAGGCAAGAGGATTTGAGAACCCTCTGAACCTGGACAGATGGCGCGTCCGCGCAAAAACACTTTGAACGCCTGGGCTAGAATACGAGTCCAGTTGTGTACCGGATTCAACTGCGCCGCAGTTGAAATTATCCAGTTGAGGAAAGAGGAAATCTG
>JBAYFV010000202.1:0-7045 GCA_041666985.1 Victivallales bacterium | reverse complement strand
TCCATCGAGACTCTGTCTTCGCATATTCATCATGGACAAACATCCTGTCTTTGATAACCACGAGCAGATAAAGGGAATCATTGTCCCAGGCGGTTTTGAAATAGCCGTCAAAATCATTTTCTTTTACGCCGGAAACTTCGGCGGGTTTACCAATATGCCGATTTTTCAGTTGAATCGCCGGAATGTCCGCCCAGTCTTCGATATTACCGTCTATAGTTTTCGGCATTGTTGTTTTCCGGCATACAAAGCCATCGAAAGAGAACTCCTTTGATACCGCTTTGCCACCCTTTTCGAGAAGGGATATCGGCATCACGTTTTTTTTGATTTTATCGGCCTCAAGTTTTTCCGGCAGGGCAATCGATATTTTCGATTTCTCAAACGGTTTCAGAGAAATCTCTTCCCGAATCGTGCCACCGGTTAAGACACCGTTTACTGTCCGCGCAATTTCATTTGCCACGATCAACTCCATCCTGTCAGGAGCTACCACCTTTCCAACAAGTTTAAGAGGCAACTCGTTTACGCCCTGCAATCGTGCGTCTGCCATTGTCGCACAAAATGAATCACTGCTTCCGGCTGCGCCTTTAATAAAGAACGGAAACGGCGAAACCGGGAATTTTACCTGACCTTCAGATTCACCCGCAAATGTTCTTTTCACATCCATTAAATCATATATTTCTACTGGCTGTTTCCCGAATTCGGCAATTGCCCATGGACTTTCTTTTGATCCATAATCGACATTACCGTATTCGCTCCAAACGGCTGCGATGGGACAATTGTTCAGAACGTCTTCAAAAATCAGGCAACGCGTCTTGGGTGCGAAACTCACGTCCCTGATGAATTTTGCATTCCCGAGAATATTATTAAGCGTGTTCGGTATCTTTTGATAAGCTCGCGGTGTTAATCTGCAATCGAGGTCGTAATTATTTCTGTATTCACTGGCGCCAGATGACTGGCTGATGACCCGTCCATTGTGTTTCATCAAGACCAGATAGCTCCTGGCAAACCATGCGGCGGAAAGTTTTTCAGTCCAGCCCATGTCATAGGAAAGCGCCCCCTGATGCCAATTCGGACTACTCCAGCTGGGTGTGATCCGAACTGTAAACTGAGGTATATTGTACACGCCAAATGACAATCCCTCATTGAATAACAACGGCGTATCCGCGGTATAACCATACTTTGCCGCCATGTCGGAAAGCTCCTCAACGCTGGCATCCAGCGCATAGGGGCCATCCGTGATATATGGATGCGCACCCAGAAAGTCAAACTTGATACGCCCATTAAGCTGTGACAGACCATTTTTGATGAAACTGATTCCCCCTGCCGGTTCTATATTAGCCGGCTGATCATTTCCCACTTTCAGATTTGGATTCACGCTTTTCACCGCACGATAAAAAGCAATCTGCAGCCGCGCCCAGGATTCAGGATCTTTTATCGCCAGTTCCGGCATCCCTGCATCCGACTCGGCGGACAGCTCCCAGCGGGGAATCCACTGAGACTTCCGAACAGTTTCGGCAATCACGTTTTCAAACCTCTTCAGATAATCTTCTGTGAGCTTGCCACCCGCCTCCAGTCGGAAATCACCGAGAAGCTCTTTGCCGGAAGAGTCCACAAACTTATAGGTGGTAAAAATACTCCCCCTATTGAACGCAAGAGGCATAGTAGTGTCCACCGCTTCCATTCCATATTTTTGATAAAGATGAAACATGTTTTCGGATATATTTCCCGCGCTTGTATCGCCAAAAACGCCGAGCTTCCGGGAACGCCCGAGATAGGTTTCCAGACCTGGATACACATCTCTTGCCTTAAAAGGCTGATAGGCATCGGCAAACAGGGTTTTGAGCCCCGTTTGTTTCATGACATACGACATGATGGAGAAACGGAAGAAATCCCTGCACACCGAAACGTCAGCCAACGCATACTCCGCCTTGACAATGTAAATGCCCTGTGGGAATTTCCCGTTAAAATCAAGCGGGATTGCGCACAGCCCGTCTTTCGCCGTTGAAAAGGGAAATGATTTTTCAAAAACAGTTTCACTGAAGAAATTCTTTACCGTTACTTTCACTTTGCCTCTTTGTCCTGGCGCTGAAGAATATATCCTCAGGCTGGCATTGATTGGATCATTGATGTTGAAGAAGTTTTCTTCATTTGCGGTGAGCAAGGCGCCCTCAACCGGTGGAGATGAAAACTCGGTGGCTGCATCCCCCTTTTCCAATTGCATGCCGTCAATCCAGATATCACCGATGGTGTTATCGCTATGCCTCGGCACCAAATATAGGGCGAGAATCGCAGGCGCGGTCAGCTTGAACGTAATGGAATACCGTTGCCATTCATTATTAAGGGCGAACGTTTTGTTGGCGTAATTCTCAACCCAGACGACATTACTTCTGAGCATAATCCCTATTGTTTGATTTGACGATGCACTGCCTTTTGCATACAAACTGAAAGTGTACGTTCCGGCGGTAACGGGAGTAGGAGAAACATTGACAATGTTGTTTACGGGGCCGTTTCCCAGCTTATATTTCAGACTGTGTTTTCCAAAGAGAAATTGAGTGGAGTCTGCGGTTACATCATCCGTACCCTCAAATTTGTTTGCACCAGTTGTATGAGTTAGACAGTACATCACCCCCTGTTCGAACGACGGGTTTTTCAAAAGATTTTTCCCCAGGCGGTTATACGGGAGCTCCAAATCATCTATGCCCTTAAAATCAATGCCAGCGCATACGTTGTCGCTGTTTTCGTTTTTCACCATGCGCCCCGTCCCCATATCCAGCGTTAACCGCAAGGAAAGCCTGCCGCCGTTTTTTTTCAGCAGCCTGTGATTGAGATTAAATCGCGTATCACCGACAGGACAGGATTCATGAATGCAAAATTGACCTTCTCCCTCGACTTTCACTTTAAACCCCTTCACGTCATCGCCCGGGACGTATTCAAATATCCCGGGAAGATCAGCTACCTGATTCTTCTGCAGCACTTGGATTTCTTTTTCCTTATCAGTACCCGCATTGGCGACGATCTTTTCATTTTCATAGAGTGATTTATTCAGATTGAAAAATATCCAGCCCCCTTTGAACTTTTCAACCTGCTCCTCCGGGATGGCGATCTCGAAATTGACACCGATCTTTCCGTCTTCAAGTAGTTTGATCTTTTCAGTAAACCGACCATCACTTTCCGGCTGGGCGGCCGACTGTCCTTTTATCAGCGGGAAATTTCCGCTGACAAAATACTCCTTTTTATCCTTATCATAAGAAGACGCATCGATCCCAAAAGTACCTGCGCCAGCCTGGCAAGGTATTTCCACGCTTGAACCTTGTTTCTGGTTCATATACTTGTTGCCCGCCCCCTCCATACCAATGGCAATACCCATAAAAATGTGACATAGAGCGCGTCCATCGCTCATCAGGACAACCTCGCCGCCTGGCTGCACGAGCAGCTTTTTGCTGCCGCAGATGATTTCGCGTCCGCCGATCTCGGTTTTCGTTACAATCTCCGAGCCGGCTGATTCGGTTTGAACGAATGGCGCAACGGAGAAAATCTGCGCACTGGCCGTTATAGTCATCGCCGTCCAGCAGATAATTAACAGCGTGACGATTCGGGGAATACCTCGATAATGCTTGTTTCTCATGTTTTTGCTCCTTGCATGATTATTTTTCAGACCGTACGATTTAAGGGAACTCCCTTTGCCGGACACGTCTTTATTTAGGTATCCAGTCGTCCTTGAGACGAGTGTTCCATTTGACGCTATTCACTGATCCAATGGCGGAAAGCATGTTGGCTGAGTTTAGGTGACAATAGTCAGGCGAGAAAGCTGCGTTGAATCCATTGGAACCTGCAAATGTGTAAGAAGAGCCGTGATAACGACTCCTCTGTTTATTGCTTGCGCCCTTGTAAAATTCAGATACAATAATCGAATTTTCCGGTATTGATGTGATTTTCCTGTTTTGATATAACGCAGGATCATTATTTAAGCCGGTGGAGCTATAATAGTAGCCGCCGGGCTGATTGGGTTGTTCCGAGGTAGTCACATCATAACTGATTTGAAATGTGTAAGCTGTGACAGATTCCTGGAATCTGCTTGAGTCACAAAAAAATATGTTTGATTTCACCGCATTAAATTTGGGCATCGTACAAAAACTGTCTGAGGTGAATTCATTATCACGCATATTGACGTATTCGGCCAATCTGTATGCCCAGCTACTACCAGCCGGCATCCAGCTGTTCCAGTCATTTTGATACATGAAAAAGCTTTGGCCTATTGTTTTCATGTTGCCTGCGCAGACGGTGGTCTTTGCCGCCAGCTTCGCATTGCTCAGAACCGGAAGCAGCATACTTGCGAGAATGCCTATGATTGCTATGACCACGAGGAGTTCTATTAAAGTAAATCCCCTGCATATAAAAGACTTACATGAATGCGACTTCATAATGCCATCCTTTCGCAATTATTGGTTTTCAAATAATCAATCTCCGGAAACTTTAAATGTCTGACGTTCCTTCAATTCGTACGGGATCTTTATCCAGATATGGCTGTTGTTCTGCATATAGGAACCGCTGTTGCGGATCATCTGCCCCAGGGTGCGGCCTATTCTGTCAAAAGGCGCTGCCAGCGCAGTTATGTTATATTTTAAAAACTTAGGATTGTCGTCGAACGAAATGATCTCGAAATCCTGCGGACTTCTCAACCCGTTTTCCTTGGCGAAATCCATCAAGTCAGCGGCAACCCTTGCATTGACGCTCACGACGCATATGCTGCCGGGCGCGTTTTTTATCCGCCGGCAAATCGAAGCATACTGCTCGCGTGTCTTTGCAATTTCAAGTTTTATATTGTTATTCTCCGTTCCCAGTCCGAATTCTATGCCTCTAATCCTTGTCTGGAGCCAGAAACCGGGAGAGTCAAATCGCCCGCCCTGATACTCATGGGAACCCACGAACACGACATCCCTGTAACCGCGCTGGGAAACCAGCTTGCCTATCAGGGCGCCATCGGAATAAGGATCCTGGGAAATCATATTGCATATGATGTCAGGGATATATTCACCTGATACATTGTGAAAAAACAAAGGGATCTGTTTTTCAATGAGCAGACGCCGATTGTTCCCCAGAAGACGGGAAATATTTTTGACGGTTGAAACTACAATCCCGTTACTGCCCGAGGAAATGATTTCCTCTAATATTCTGCCAAATTCCGATGGAGAGCCTTTTTCATCGTCATATTCGAAATAAAAAATCTTATACCCGCCGTCTTTCAATGTTGTCTCCAACGCCTGAAGGGTGGCTTCCTGCCAGTGGACGTGCAGAGTATTGTCAAGGGGAAGTATTACGTGTACTTTTTTCTCACGCTCGTATTTCAATCTGTCCAGAGACGAAATATCGGCGCTGTCAAGGATAAAGGTGCCTTTCCCTTTTACCCGTCCCACAATTTTTGCATCTTCAAGATTTTTAACAGCCCTGTGTGCTGTTGCCATGCTGGTCTTGTATTTATCGGAAAGCTCGGCTTCGGTGGGTATCTGGGAACCTGTCTTCAAGTTGCCAGAAGACACTTCTTTGAGTATGAAATCCATTATATCCTGTTTTTTGTTCTCCTTCATAAAACACCCAATGTTCAAATATTCATTTATTCCAGTGAATAAATTATAGACCGGAATGTCATCATTGTCAAGACCCATTCTTTAAATTATCCGGGAAAAGTGTTCTTTCAAAAACTGTACCTTCCGGAAACCCGGAACAGGTTGATTGAAGAGTGGCTGTCTGAAACAGACAGGGGATTCTGGTCTGGACGCTTGCGATTTTTTTATTCCATGGTAGATTTCCGGCTCCTATGATTTCCCTTTCACTTTCTATGGAAAAATTCTTAAAGACATTGTTCTGGATCTGCTTCAGCCTGCTAGGGGCCTTTGCATTCGCGGTGATAGCTTTCAAACGCGGCGAATTCGTAAACGCGCTCTGGCTGGTTGTCGCCTCACTGTGCGTGTTTGTCATCAGTTACAGGTTCTACAGCAAATGGCTTTTCACGAAGGTGTTCATCCTTGATCTCAAACGTTCGACTCCGGCGTGCGTAAAAGAGGACGGCAAGGATTATGTCAAAACCAATTCATGGATAGTTTTCGGGCATCATTTCGCGGCGATAGCTGGTCCCGGTCCTCTTGTCGGGCCGGTTCTTGCGGCCCAGTTCGGCTATCTTCCCGGCGCCTTATGGATACTTGTCGGCGCGGCGCTCGGGGGCGCAGTCCATGATTCAATGATTCTCTTCTGTTCGATGCGCCGCAACGGGAAATCGCTGGGGCGGATGGTGAAGGAGGAAATAAACACATTTGCCGGAACCGTCGCATTGATCGGCATACTTTCAATACTCGTCATTCTGATAGCGGTACTCGCACTTGTTGTCGTGAAAGCCCTCGCCGAAAGCCCCTGGGGCTTATTCACCATTGCAATGACAATCCCGATAGCGCTGATAATGGGAGGGGCGTTGCGATATGTGTGTCCCAAACGCATTGGACTTGTCTCGGCATTCGGCATCATATTCCTTCTTCTTTCAGTTTATCTCGGGCAGTATCTGACCAATTTCCCGGGCATTGAAAAGATGCTCACCCTTGACGGAAAATTTCTGGCGATTGCAATTATCATCTACGGGTTTGCGGCATCTGCGCTGCCTGTCTGGCTGCTTCTGGCTCCCCGCGACTACCTCAGCACCTTCATGAAAATCGGAACGGTCGCCTTTCTTGCGATTGCGATTATCGCAATATCGCCCTATCTCAGAATGCCGGCAGTTACAAAGTTCACCGACGGGTCGGGTCTTGTTTTTGCGGGACCGGTTTTCCCGTTCTGTTTCATAACCATAGCCTGCGGTGCGATTTCAGGGTTTCATGCCCTTATTTCGTCTGGGACCACCCCGAAAATGATAACTAGCGAATCATGTGTGAGGGTAATCGGATATGGCGCAATGGTTGTTGAAATGATGGTGGCGATAATGGCCCTGATCGCCGCCAGCACTATGAACCCCGGAATTTATCTCAGCATCAACATGAAGGGGGAACCGGCGGCGGTTGTCCAG
>JBAYFV010000201.1:0-7082 GCA_041666985.1 Victivallales bacterium | reverse complement strand
TCTTTTCTTTGTTTTATGAATCTGTTTGAAATTTGGAATTTTCTATTTTGAATATTGTTTGGTACTTGGAGTTTGGAATTTATTTTGGTATTAAAAGTTGCGGCCCTTTGGCCGCCTAATTTAAACTATTGTCTGGGGCTTGGATTTTGGGGCTTGGATTTTCCGTCCCCGGTCTGGGGGCGGAACCAGGAGGAAATTATGAAAATGAAAACACCGACGCAGATTGCGCTGTCGGCGACATTGAACGCAGGCCAGTGATGGGAGCCGTAATGAAAATCAAGGAAATCAACAACCGAGCCGCGCCAGATCCTGTCAACCGAATTTCCGACAATTCCGCCGGCGACGAGCGCCATGGAGTAATATCTTTCAGGCCAGCCTTCGGCGATGCGCCTGATAAAAACAACTATGAGGACAAATACGATTACGGAAATGAGGAGGAGGAGCCAGCCTTTGCCGGCGAGGATTCCCCAGGCGGCACCGCTGTTTTTTACAAAGACCAGATTGAACAGGCCGGGGATGACTGTGATTGAAGAGGTAATCCTGTTTTCCACGACTATCTTTGTAATCTGGTCGGCAACAAGAATCAAACCCGTGAGAAACGCACACCGTATCACGAGATGTTTCAGGTCTTTTTCGCTTTGTATAATCGGGTTCTTCAACGGTTGAATTCAGGACGGAGTCCGTTGTTTTCTTCTCTGAGCGATTTACATTTTATACAAAAACGGGCGTAGGGTTTGGCATCGAGACGGCCGGTCGAAATCTGGCATCCGCAGTCGAGGCATTTGCCGAATTCGCCGCTTGCGAGCCTTTCGATGGCTTCGTCAATCATCTCTATCACTTCAATTTCGCTTGTCATCATTTCGAGTTCCATCTCGTGGAGGAAATTGTCGCTTCCGAAATCAGCCATGTGGTTTGACATGCTGTTTGAAAGGTCTCCGGAGGCACCCGTGGACAACGCTTCGCCCGAGTGGAAGTTAATCTGCCCCTGCATCTGCCTTCTGATTTCCAGAAGCATGTCGTAGTATTTCTTTTTAGCGCCTTTGAAGGCGGGGAGTTTCGGGGCTGGAGCGTAGTGAACCAGGTTTCTTTCAGGCGGAATCTTCTTAAGGTTTTTCTTGCCGAATTTGTTTGCCTTTGGGGCGGAGGGCGCGGGAGCGGTTTTCCTGGGCGCAGGTACAACTTTCCTGCCGGTTTTCTTCGCTGCAGGCGCCGTTTTTTTTACTCCGGTTTTGCCCTTGGATGCAAGCGGAGCCTTTTTTACAGGTTTAGCTTTTGCAACAGCTTTCTTCTTGGATTTTGATTTTACGGCCATTGGATCACCCTCTGTTTTTAGATAAGGAAACAATAATAATTTTAAATTTAAAACCCTAATAAATTAGGCGCGAAAACTAACATGGATTTGGAATTAGTCAAGAAAAAAAAACGAATTTTAACTGAAAATAGGCCAAACCCGGATTTTAATTTCCAGTTTTTGATTTAATGGTATCTCCCTTATGAATATAGATCTTCACATTCACAGCACGGCGTCGGACGGAACAAAGACTCCGGCCGAAATCCTTTCGCTTGCCAGCGGGAAAAATCTCGGCGCGGTCGCCCTGACCGACCATGACACTGTTTCGGGAATCCCCGAATTTTTAACTGAATCGGCAAAGTATCCCGCCGTAAAATCGGTGCCAGGCGTCGAAATCGCCCTGAAACATTATGACTATTCAATCCATGTCGTCGGACTTTTCATTGATCATAAATCAGATGCCCTGAATAATTTTCTCTGCGAAATCCGCAAAGGAAGGTCCCGGAGAAATGAAATGATTATAATGAAACTCAGGAAGCAGGGATTCGACATAAGTATTGAGGATGTCAATGCTGAAGCCGGGGGAGAGTCTGCGGGACGGCCTCATTTTGCAAGCATTCTTGTGAGGAAAGGGTATTTCAAGGAGCCTCAGGAGGCGTTTGACAAATGTCTCAAGCGGGGCAGGGCGGGTTACTGTGACCGTGAACTGCCATCGCCTTCCGCAGCTGCCGATGTAATTCACCGGGCCGGCGGCATTGTAATATGGGCGCATCCGATGAGTCATATTGACTCCGACAGGCGCAACCTGGTGAAGATTCTGAAATTTCTTGTCGGAAAGGGACTGGACGGTATTGAAGCATACTATCCCTCTTTTACGCCTGAACAGAACGAATATATGCTTTCGCTCGCTGAAAAATACGGACTTGCCGTTTCCGGCGGCAGCGATTTCCATGGCGACAACATGAAGGGGATAGACATGGGAACCGGATCCGGAACCCTTGCCGTCCCATACTCGGTTTACGAGAAGCTTGAAGAATTTTCCCGGGAGAAACGAAATTTTTAGAAGTCCCCTCAAGATTTTTTTCCTGCAATACAAATCGTCACCGGCTGAAAACGCGTCTTTCCAGTAATGTGTTTAACAATAATATTTTGTGGTATAAGCTAAATAATCTTCAATATGTCAATAGACATGTAATGAGGGGTAAATAAAAAATATGGGAGGTTTCATGCATAAGTTTTTTTCATCTTTGTCAATCGTATTTCTTCTTATTTTTTTACCCTCTCCAATTCTCGTTTCTGCCGCAGAGCTTCCGGAAATCCCCGGTCTCCAAGTCTGGCTTAAATCTGACAACACCGCAAAAGACGGCAACAGCAGGGTGAACACATGGACTGATTCCTCCGGGAAGGAAAACGATTTTTCCCAGCAAAACACCTTGCGCCAGCCTGTAATAATCGAAGATTCCATCAACGGCTTTCCGTCAGTGCAGTTCCTGGGGAACGACTTCCTCGACAGCTCATCCATATCAGCACTCAATACTCCAAGGATCACTTCCTTCATCGTATTCAAGATGCTTGTGCCGCCAGGTAGACAGGATGTTATTTTCAGCAGCTACAGATCTGGAGCAGGCAAAAACAGCGACCAGTTCTGGGGCGTTTTCGGCGAATATCCGAATTTCGGGGCGATGGCGCGGAAATCCGACGGCTCGGCAAAGACTGTCACCCGTAAAATCGGGAAGAACTGGGCTGTCTTTTCAATGGTCTGGAACTCATCGGCGGAACTCAATGCGTGGCTCGACGGATTTTCAGGAAGGGCTGCCACAGGTGCGAACGCCGTTCCGGCAGGGCATCTCAAGACGAGAATCGGAGCCAGTACTGACAATCCGAAACATTTTTCAAAAATAGGGATCAGCGAGATACTCATATACAACAGGGCGCTGACCGGACAGGAACGCGTATCAGTTGAGGAATATCTCCAGGACAAATATTTCTCCGACAATTCGAGTCCGCAGATCACCGCCGTGTCCGCCATCGGAAATCCGTATAAGGTCATGATTACGTCCAACGAAGATCTTAATGAGGCCGAAGCGGAAATCATTTCAAACTACAGTATCGACCATGGCATTAACATAACCGGAGCGGTTCTCGGCGAGAACGGAAACAGAATCGAACTTGTTCTCGACAAACCGCTGTCTGAAAATACCAGTTACGTCCTGAAAGTGAACAATTTAAGGGATCTGTCAGGAAACGTCGTGCCGGATGACACCGAAGCAGTTTTCGACTATGTGGACATCCCTTCCGATGACATGGTACTATGGCTTCGCGCAGATTCCTTTGTCGCAACTGACGCCGAAGGCGGAATAGTTTCATGGGGGGATCAAAGCGGCAATTCAAACAGGGCGCTCGTTCCCAGTACGAATTTGAGCAGCTCGGTCCGCCACGGCGGATGCCCCGAGGCTGATCGCGGGGTGATGCCCCGCGTTATCTGGAATAAGAAAGACAGGCCTGTCCTGACCGCTTCCGCCCTCAATGGGAAACCTGTCATAAGTTTCAGCGGGGAAAAGGCACTTTTGAAATGCAGTTCAATCCCCGCGCTGGAGACCGACAGGATCTCATGGTTCGTAGTGCTGAAGACAAATTCTCCGGATGAAACACAGGGCGTCCTTGTCGGTTCATACTCTGAAGGAGCCAAAGGGAATTCAGATGAAATGTGGGGTTCCATCATCCGGGACAACGACCTTTTCGCCTTCGCCCGCGCCAGGAAAGGGTCTATGGTTTCAGCAGGACATCCCCTTGACAACGGATGGCATATCCAGTCGGCCGTCTGGAAGGAGGACAATTCAGTTGAAGCCCATATTGACGGAAATATGAAGATGACGTCCCCGGGAGCCAGCGCGGTTCCGGACAAGCACAACTCCCTTTTCATAGGCGCGGAAAATTCCAAAGGACGGCATCCATTCAGCGGGCAGATAGCCGAAATAATCGTCTATTCCAACGAACTGCCGGATGCGGAAAGAATGAAAATAGAGGCCTATCTCGAATCTAAATATTTCACTGTCGCCAGCATTATAACAGCTTCCGCAGGAGCCAACGGCTCGATTTCTCCAAGCGGCGCAGTTTCCGTAAATAATGGAGAAGGCCAGCTTTTCACAATTACGGCGGATGCAAACTATCATGTGTCCGATGTTCTCGTGGATGGTGTGTCCGTCGGCGCAGTTGCAATCTATCAGTTTACAAATGTCACAACAGCGCACACGATTTCCGCGAGTTTCGCAATAGATACGCATAATGTGACATTCGACCTTGCGGGTAAAGGCGAGAGGACAGGCGGAGGGGAACTCATCCAGGCGGTCAATCACGGAAGCGGGGCAACCGCACCTGCGATCACGGCGAATGCAGGTTGGACTTTCACCGGATGGGACAAGGCTTTTGACAGCATAACGGCGGACACAACCGTCACCGCCCAGTATTCCATAGTTTCCTGCACGATCACCTCTTCCGCCGGAGCCAACGGTTCAATCACCCCAACCGGAGCGGTTCCTGTCGAATTCGGAGCAAGCCAGTTTTTTGCGACTGCCGCCAATGCCGGCTACCATGTTGCGGATGTCTTCGTGGACGGTGTTTCCATCGGTGCGGTCGCAGGCTATCAGTTTACAAATGTCACGGCGGACCATACGATTTCCGCGAGTTTCGCAATCAATACATATACCCTGGCTTATACCGCCGTAGCGAACGGTTCGATAGCTGGAACTACGCCACAGACAGTCAACCATGGAGCCGACGGCTCGCCTGTCACCGCAGTTCCCAATGAAGGCTACCACTTCACCGGCTGGAGCGACTTCTCCACTGCGAATCCGAGAACTGATACCGCTGTCACTGGCAATATTTCCGTAACTGCGAATTTCGCAGTCAGCACTTACACGGTGACTTTTGACTGCGGATACAACGGATCGTTGCAGGGTGAGACATCCCAGACAGTTGATTATAACGGCGCCTGCTCCACGGTGACTGCCGTCCCGGACGCAGGATACCGTCTCGTGAAATGGGTTATCGAGCCGTCCGCAAACGCTTCAGCTTCCGATTTCAATTCTCCGGCGATAAATGTGGAGAACGTCAGGGGCGACTGTACTGTCACAGCGACTTTCTGCCTGGCGGCCCAGGACATTCTCATAAACGGAGGGAATCTCTACACGAAATCGCGGGCTATTTCAATTGATCCTCTGGTTTTCTCTGGCACGCAATATGCTAACGTGATCATAAGTGAATCGCCGGCAATGGATAATTCACAGACTGTCCAGAATCCGGGAGCGCCTTTTACATGGCAGATGTCCGGCACACAGGAAAGGTCATATATGCTTTATTTCCGGTATGTGGACGGCGCAGGAGTTTCACAGGGCGAGATCATGCCGAGACAGGTCATACTTGACACGACTCCGCCGTTGCTGGACATCATCAGTCCGACCGACGGGGGAACAACGGATCAGGGTTTTGTCCGGCTTGAGCTGACGGCATTCGATCCCAGTCCGTCCGATCCGTCGAATATGAATTCAGGCAGGGAGGTCAAAGTCTTTGTCAATGGGGAGCGAAAAGAAAATCTTCTTGAAAACCGGATTGTCATAGACCGTCTTCCAGTTTCCGGAGCCGGAGCAAACAACATCACAATCACCGTAGAGGACGAGGCGGGCAATGTTACTGGACGGACTGTCACCTGGACAGTTGATCTTTCCTCTGACACGCTCGCCCCGACGGTTTCAGGCGTAAACATAACCGAGGACACCGATTCGGGCGTTGGAACAGGAGTCACGACCGTTCCGGACGTTTCCGAGATATGGGTTCAGGGCACGGTAGATGATCCGAAGGCCAATGTCCGTTACTCCGTGAATGCGGGCGAATCCAGGGAATTCAACATTCGCCGGAACAACGCCGGGAATTATCAGTTCTGCGGTCTCGTGCCTCTGAATCCAGGCGCGAACACTCTTGCAATCGAAGCCTACGACCTTGCCGGGAATGTGAGCTCCTACAGCCATGCATTGACCCGTTCCACGCATATGATAGAAATCACTTCGCACACGCCGGAGAGTTTCGCGAACGGCGCGCCCCAGAACATTTCCGGAAAAATAAGCTCGATGATTGGCGGCGCTCCGCTGACGGGTATCGCCGCGAACGGCATGGCGACCGCCTCCGGAGACCTCAGCGGCAATGAGCCGGTGACGGCCGTCACTGTGAATGGTGTTCCGGTAGCGTCCGGAGATCTCGTTGACAACGGCGACGGGACATTGACTTTCACCGCGAATGCCGTTCCGCCCGCCCCGGACGGTTCGATGACCTCGATTGATGTCGGCGCGGAAACTGCGTCCGGGAAAAAATACGTGGCGAACGCCACCCGCATCGAAGGCTATGAGATCCTCCACAGAAACGTGATACGGAGTTGGTCGCAGAAATGGCACATCGAGGATTCCAGAACGAATCTGAACTTCCTTTTCGGAGACATTGACCTGTATGCGCCCGGATACAATAACAGTGGTACGCAGACGATACGTTATTTTGCTCCGAACCAGGCGATGTTTGGAGCGACGGTGGGTGATCCGGACATAACCTCCTATCCGCCGCTCGGGTCGTTCTGGGAGGAAACCGGTATGGATGAATTCCCTGTTTCAGGCGACAGCGCAGCGATAGTATCCGCTCTTGTCGCGAACAAGGACGGTGCGCATCTCTTCGAGGCCGGAATGTGGAAGGAATACAGTGTTTTCAGTGGAAATTTAGGCTGGATGCCCGACATTGATGTGCTATATGA
>JBAYFV010000200.1:0-7108 GCA_041666985.1 Victivallales bacterium | reverse complement strand
TCTCCCATGAAAGATTTTCGTAAGAAAGAGCCTGGAAGGCGGCGGCAAGCACAAAGATGGCAAGCGGCAGCTGGAAGCGTCTTTTCATCGGGCATTCTCCTTGGTGGATGATGAAGTTTTGAAATATTGTCAACTGCCGGTTAAAATAAACTGGCAAAAAAAAAAAAAACAAGCAAAATTAAGAAAATATTTTTTTGCGTTTTCCGATGAAAGGAGATTCATGAGGATGTTCCGGATTGTTTCAACGGTGCTTCTTCTGCTTGTTTTCCATTCCGGCATTGCCCAGGACAAGGCGGCGGCAAAGGTTTCGTTTGTCAGCGTGAAGACGAACGCACCGCAGAACAATCCACTGAAAGTCTATTACCGGATACCTGCAAAATACAAGGAGGACTCCAAAAAACTCTACCGGGTTCTCGTAATATTCGGAGGAAGGAACTGTTCGGGGGAAAATGAGGTGGGAATGCTGGGTTTCGACAAATGGGCCGATGGGAACGATGTGTTTCTTGTAGGGCCTGGATTCAAGGATGACGAGTACTGGCAGCCGGAAAAGTGGTCTGGGAAGGCTCTGCTCGAAGCAATCGGGGAGATAGGGAAAAGTTACAGGATCAGCAAGGAGCATCTTCTTTATTACGGGTATTCGGCCGGTTCCCAGTGTTCGAATCTCTTTCCCGCATGGAAGCCGCAGATATGCACCGCCTGGGTGTCGCACGCCTGCGGTGTCTTCCACAAGCCCGACAAGAAGATGAAAACATGCCCGGGGCTCGTCACCTGCGGAGAAGCCGATATGGGAAGATACCAGATAAGCAGGAATTTTGTCACTGGGTCAAGGAAACTGGGAGTTCCCCTTGTCTGGAAGACCTTTCCGAACACCCAGCATGACGTTCCTCCGGATTCCGTAATGCTGGCAAAGGTTTTCCTGAAATATTACCACACTGAAAATATTTCCGATCTTGAATCCGGGAAAAAGGAAACTGCAAGGAGAAAAACGCCTGAAAGGAAAATACTCTATGTGGGGGACGATCAGGAGAACCGGTTCTGGCCGGCAGGCAGCAGGGAGATTCAGAACATCGAGATCGAGGACAGGGTTGAGTTTGCATCAAAAGAGCTTGCCGAGGCCTGGGGGCAGGCCGCAAAACCACGGATTGCCGTATCTGTGGCGGAAACTGATTTCACCAAGGTGAAAAAATGAAGTTCAGGCATCTGTTGTTTTCATTGTACAGGAAATTGAATTTTGGAAAGCTCACAAGCCGGAGGCTTATGCTGCTTCCATCGTTTCTGCTTTTCCAGGTCGGGCTTTATTCCCAAAGCATTGGGACTTTCAATATCCAGACTCCTTCAAAGGGAAACAGCATCCTGGAAATTGCCGTAAGGGTTCCTGGAGGATATTCCAGACAGGCTGCGGGCAAGTTCGGGGTGCTGGTGCTTTTCGGGGGAAGGAACTGGGAAGGCAGACGCACGATAGAAACCTACAGGTTCAACGAGTTCGCCGACAGGTACGGCATGTTCATTGTCTCCCCGTCATTCAAGGACGATGAATACTGGCAGCCGGAAAAGTGGTCTGGAAAGGCCTTGCTCGACACCCTTGATAAAATTTATGAGAAGTACGGTTTGGACAGGAAGAAAAAGATTTTCTGCTATGGATATTCCGCTGGAGCCCAGTGCGTGAATCTCTTCCTTGCATGGAAACCTGAAATCGTGGAGGCTTGGTCTCTGCATGCGTGCGGAGTCTGGCTTGATCCGGATAACAGCAGGAGTTTGAAAGCTCCCGGCCTTGCGACATGCGGTGAACTTGACATCGGAAGACGTGAGCTCAGTATCAGCCGCATAGCGAAGATGCGTGAGAACGGATGCACTGTCATCTGGAAATCGTTCCCTGGAGAAGGGCATGGGCTTCCCGGTGCGGCATTGAAGCTTGCTGAAGCCTTCTTCGAGTCCTGCATATCAAACCCCGAGAGGAAGATAAAATTTGTCGGGGATGACCAGCTCATGAGATATTTTCCTATAGAATCGAAGGAAGTCAAGTTCATAGATGAAGGCGGCAGGAACGAGTTCTACGATGAAAAACTTGCTGGGATGTGGGGCGGGAAGTAAGAAGGTGTCAAAGTATCAGAGTGTCAGGGAAAGAGACTATGGAATATACATATGAAGGGATGGTAAGGTATTCCTTCGGATTCACAAATCCGAATCATGCCGCCGCCCTGTTTGCCATCGTCATACCTCTTTTCTGGGGCATGAGGAAAATATTCACAGGCAGGATTGCGTTTGCATGTGTATTCATTTTGGAAATCCTGCTCTATCTCGCCATCATCGCAACAATGTCAAGGACGGGAATTATCGCAGTAATTCTCGGAGGCGCCTTTTTCTTCTATCTCACGCACAAGCACTGGGGGCAGAAGCTTGACAGGAAGTCCCTTCTGCGTACTGGGCTTATCGCCGCAGGCGCCTTCGTCATACTTCTCGCATTCGGGATACTCAGGAGGCATTACTCCTGGATAGGAACACCTGACGATTCCATGTTGAACAGGCTGAATTTATGGCAGGGTGGACTCCAGATGCTGGCAGACAATCCATCCGGTGTCGGAACTGGATTTTCAGGCATGATATTCACCGACTTCTACCAGCCCATGGGGTCAGGCTTGACCTTCCGCACTATGGTGAACAGTTTCCTCACATTCATGGTTGAGCATGGCATTCTCCTGTCCTTCATTGTTGCAGTTCCACTGATTTTCTCATTTGCAGCATCGTTCATCTCGCTGCGAAGCGAAATGAACGACAGGAGAAAATATCTTATAATCTCCTTGATGGCATCCAGCTTCTGTGCATTTATCTCCGGCATGTCGTCCACATGCTTGGACTTTTCCGTCATCAGCGGTTGCTTTTCCGCAGGCTTGCCAGATCTCAATTCAGTACCGCAATTGCTTCTCTGCGTGATTACATCGGGAATTTTTGTCGCCTTGGTTATTTTATCGTTTAGGAACCTTCAATTATTCCATCTGAAACTGAGTTTTCTGATTGCCCTATCGGCATCTGCGGCTCTTGTATCCGGAGTCCTGATGACAGGAATGCTGCTCAATTCGTCAAGAAAAGAGATCTGCGTGGTTTCAACTGTAAATGGCATAAGATGGATTAACGTCCGTTCAAAGGCGAAGCCGGGGGATAAGATGCTGATTCTGCATGATGACAGAATTTCAAGCCTGCGGGTCACGATGAATTTTTTCAGGATGAAACATGCGGGATATTCCCTTGAACATCCGCTTTCCCCTGTCAGAGATATTGAATCCTTTTTCAAGAATTACGATACCGTAATCTTATGTGGGAAAAACGCGGCCCTTGCAGACCCCGGAGCAAAGGCAAAGTATGTTTTTTACTGCCCGACCTCTTTCATAGAACTGGAACCTGGGAAAACAGCGAAGGTATATTTGAATCACTTTGATGAATACGGCTGCAACAGGCAGTGGGAAAATGCACTCGCGGAAAGCAAGGAAAAGATAAAACACCTATAAAGATGATCGTCCAGCTTAGGAGCCGTAAAGAAATAACTTTGACATTTGCCGGCTGGAATTTCGGATTGATTGTCATGGTGTTTGCGAGGAGTCCCGACCTCGTATGAAGTCGGGATAACGAACAAATGACGCGGCCAAAAGAACGCCAGCCCTTCGGGGCGGAATTCCATGTATTTGCCTTCTTCGTTGCTTCGCCCCTTATCCGCCGCGGTGAACGCCGGACTCGCGCCGGACTCGCGCCTCGAATCCAAGCACCTGTATTTTTCGCCAAATGTCAAATTTATTTCTTTACGATGCCTTACCATTTCATGCCGGGATCTTTCAGCAGGTCGCCGACCCTGCCGTCAATTATCTCATCGGCTTTTTTCTTGCGCTCGTCAAGCTTAACCTTGAATTCACCGAGCTGTTTTTCGGCCTGTTCAAGGCGTTTACGGTTCATTTCCATTTTGCTGTCAAATTCTTTTTTTACCGAATTCCTCAGTTCGTCCTTAATTTTTGCCTTTTCGTTGTCGTTCTGAGCACTGTGGAACTTTCCTGCAAGTTCGCTCGCTTTGCTGTTTTGCCCTTCAAATTCGCTTCTTTTGGATTCCATTCTTTTTCTCATTTCCTCTTTGAAGGCTTCTGGATTCTCTTTGTTGAGCTTCTTGAGTTTTTCCAAATCCTCCTGAGAAAGTTCGGATATGAATTTTCTGAAAAGCCCGCCCTTGTCGCCAAATGCGTCACCTCCGCCTTTTTTCAGATTGGCTGCCGAAGGCTTGTCCGTGCGGATTTTATCCGCAGGTTTGGCGTCAGACTTGGAATCTGCCGGTTTCTGGGCGTCCGCAGCGGGAATGTCTTGCGAGACAAACGATAGGACTGATAACGCAATTGCGATAAAAAACACCTTGCATGTTGACACGATATGCCTCCTTGAGCTTTGGGAAACTCTGAAATCAGAGGCTCCCTTTATTTTTCATTATGTTGACAGGTCGGGAATTGAAATTTCAACGTCTTTTTCATTCCTGCTGTCGGCGTTGCTGCCGGAATAGATATTTTCAATACCCAATTCGAGTTCAGACGTCAATTCGAGGAAATCCTTCTCCATGTCAATGTTCGACCAGTGGATTGTGCCTGAAGAAACGAGACCGTTCCTATGCGCTCTGCTTTGACGGTCAATGTTGTCAAGTGCGAACCAGGTGACAAATACGCAACATGCCGCTGTCGCATACATGAAAATCCTGCGTACAAAGACCTTATGGTGGATTTTCCTGTTGTCAAGAAAAGCCGCTGCCGCTCCCCGGATTTTGAGATCGAGATTCCTTGAAGGTTCTGCAATGGTGGCCGGCCTTATGTCCTTAAGTGAAGCCCAGGCTGAAGCAAGATTCCGGCATCCGGTGCAGGAGGCGATGTGCGCTTCAAGCTTTTCGCCGGATTCGGCGCCTGAAAGAATAAGTTCTTTTGCTTTTTCGCAGTTCATCCTGTTTCACCTCCTTTTATAATTCCATTCAGAAAGCTGTTTCTGCAGATTTCTGACAGCATACTGCATTCTGCCCAGGGCTGTATTGATTGAACATTTCTGGATTTCAGCGATTTCCTTAAAGCTGATGTCCTCCTGACGCAGTAGAAAAACCTCTCTTTGATCAGCCGACAGTTTTCGTATGCAAGTTTCGAGAGCTTCGGAAAGCTCGTTCCTGTCAATGTTCTTCCAGGGTTCGTATTTTTCATCTGATAAAAGAGGGTTTTTGTCGTTCCCGAAATCATTCTGTCCTTCCCGTTTTGTCCTTCTGAAATGGTCGATTGCGAGGTTGTGCGATATCCTGACGACCCAGGCGAGGAACTTCTGGTTGTGCCTGTATCCGTGCAACTGATTGATGACTTTGATCCAGGTCTGCTGGAATATGTCTTCAACGAGGGCGTGCTGACCCGGCAGCAACCGGTGAAGATAAGCGTATAATTGTTTCCTGTATCTTTCATACAACGCCTCAAACGCAGAAAGCTCATCTTTCAGAAAACTGTCTATCAGTTCAGAGTCGGACAAGTCTCTTTTTAAATCGTTTCCCATATTTACACATGTACAACGTTTTAAGCATTTATATTATTGTGCAGGAAGGCGATGGAATAAACGAAAATCTGAAATTCGAAGCACGAAATGCGAAACAGATTATAAATACGGAGTAAAAAAAATCAGAAACCGGAGTTATGTTTTATTGTTTCGAATTTCGATATTCGGATTTCGAGTTTGTGGCCGGGGAAAACCCGCCCTAGTATCTCTGCCACCATTTGGCTCCAACCTTCGCATCAAAATCTTTCCAGTCTTTTTCGGCGACAATCGAGTCGTTTCCCCATATTTCGATATGATAGGCGAGCAGCTTTCGGGATTTTACGCCTTTCAAGTCGAATTTCACCGTTTCATCGCCAAAACTTTTAAGCTCATTTCCGATACTGCGATTATGTTCCGTCTCATCCCTGATTGGACGGTCAAATTTTTTCACCGTTTCCAAGATGGCGGCCTCGTCATAACCTTTGCCTTTCGGTTTTGCCTTGTTTGGATAGGAATAAGCAAGGACCTCCCATTCTCCTGAATCACTGTTTGGCGGCACGAGTATGTAAAGATATACGTACGGGATTTTTATCCTGCTGATTTCAGGGTTGGTCCTGGCGACTGTGTAGCTGAATTCGAACTTAGTGGATTTGCCGTCCTTGTCGGCTCCCTTTGCGGGGGCTTTCACTTCGGAAATTGTAACCTTGTAATTGCTGAACTCCCCGGGTATGGATCTTTCGCCTCCCGCCGATGAAGTGTCGGAGGGGGAAAAGGAAGAAATGCTGCTTAAGGGATATGGTCTTCTCTTCTTGTCTTTTTCGATAATGACAGTTCCGTCTTTTATGGATACGATATCAACGTTTGCCAGGGTTGTTACAGAACCGTCTTTTTCCTTGAAGGAAATTGTTCCGGCATTTGCCTGAAGCAGCAATGTCAGGGAGAAACTGAATAAGATTGGCACCAGTACTTTTGACTTCATATATCCTCCTTCTTTGTGTCTTGCGGAAATTCAAACTCCAAATTCCAAAGCACATTGTAAGATACCGCAGAACATATAAAATAAAAGGGATACCGATAATCCGGTATCCCCTTGTAGTGACAAAATATTCTTGATTATTCCACGTGCTTGGTTTTGGGAAGGCCGAGAACCTTGTCCCCTTGCTTCCAGCGACCGGATTTGCTAAGAATGTCTATGCGCTCGAACTTCTTAAGCACATTTCTCTTTGCTTTTATCGTACTTGTATTTTTCAGGCTTGAATGTCTTGCCATTTCAAATCTCCCCAAGTTTTCAATTTTATTTCCGAAGCCCCATAATATTAAGCGAAAATCCGTTTAGTCAAATAAAACCCCCGCAAAATATTGAAAATATAACGAGCCGATTGAAAAACTCGATTCCATTTCACTGCCGTCCCGCGGATGAATGGATGGATGGATTGCCGGATGGTTGCAAATCAAGAAGATATATGAGGTAATTTCAAAACTACCCTGAGCCGATTCAAAACTAACGGAGGGCGGACTTTCCAGTCCGCCGCTTGAGTTAGATTTCCGCGGGTAAGAAAACCCGCGCTCCTTTAAATTTGAGTTT
>JBAYFV010000199.1:0-7108 GCA_041666985.1 Victivallales bacterium | reverse complement strand
CCTAGGAGCCGTCAATAAACAAATATTTCGAGGTAATTTCAAAACTAGGAATTCAGTAGTCAGAATTCAGGAGACAGAATTGAATTTGAACTCAAATTCGGTTTTATTCTGAATCCTGCCTTCTGAATCCTGACTACTTTTGAAATTGGCTCATTTCATTTGGCGAAAAATACAGGTATTGGGATTCGAGGCGCAAGTCCCGGCTCTGTAAGAAATTTCGTGTAAACGGTCTTTTCTCTTTTCTTGATGAGCAGAGGGGATTTGCATCTCCGCAGGAAACCCCGATGCCCATCCTTTTCGTGCTCGCCTGCCCTCGAACCGGATGGCAAACCTCTGAAGCGCAATCTTCCAATTCCGGATCGGCAGGAGCCATTTCTTACATGATTTTAACTATAGCCCCGTTATTCGGAAATGCACTGCGGCTTCTGATTATTTTCCTCACGGAACTGTTGACCGACTCGATGGAGTTGGTCGCTTTAAGAACCCGTTAAAAAATAACTTGGCCATTTGACGGGGGATACAGGCGTTTGGATTTGGGGATCTGGAAATTACTGATGTACCGTCTGGCGTTCTTTCCGTACTTTTCCCCAGCGCCTCGGGAAAAAGTCCTGGAGCCGCCCCAGGTAAAACTCCTTACGCATTACTCTTCCGGATGGCCGCCAAAGCCTACCGGAGCGCCTGCTTGCGTTTCATCCAGACACAGAAAAAGTTCTCTTCACTGAATTGGTTGCCAGCCGAGGCATAGTCGCATAGCGCCGTACCATCTTCAAGCTGACAGGCCAGGTAAATATCATCAGGCGACTTGATCATTTTGCCAGCCTGGGAAGTAATCGGAACATCTACCGCCCCCAACCGGGAATCCTGGGCTAAAACCACCGGCCCACGCATAATAGCCATCCGATCTCCACCGTCGGGTGCAGGAACGACCCTGATGCTCAGATCAAATTCCAGCCTGATGACATCTCCGGGCATCCAGTCACGTTCAATAATCAGATAACTGCCGGGCGTTCCCTGATATTCCTGCTGATTGACATGAACACGGGTATTCCTGCTCCAGCCGGGCATCCGCAAACGAATGGCAAAATGGGGGTTTCCGCTCAGCTTGACGGTAATATCCACATTGGGAGTACGTGGGAAATCGCCATTTATAACGAGTGTAGTTGATGTGCCGTCAGGCAATTTTATTTTGGCGGTTGCCGCCTCATAAAGGTTGATCACCGGTCCGGCATCATGTTGCATCACCGCCAAATAGGGCGCCATGGCCAAGGCCTTAGGCCCCTGCGCCAGACAGCAATCTTCTCCAAACCCGGATATCTGGTCGGCGGCACGCCGTTTGACAGCCGCTCCGGCCAACGGAGTAGGATTAATGTGAATCCACCAGGAGCCATCGGGAACCATTGCACCGAGAATTCCGTTATAAAGCGATCTTTCCATCTCATCGGCTACGCCGGAGTCGCCGGTAAGGCGGAGGACTTGTCCGCAAAGCTTAATCCAAGTGGTGGTTACGCAGGTTTCTCCCAGACCGCCGACATTGAACTGCGTCTGCCGAATTTTTCCGTCATTCCAATACTCTCCGGCTTCGTCCTTTAGTCCTCCCACCCCGGTAATGAAAATCTCCTGATCCCGGACCGCCCGGTAAAGCGCCAGGACCGAGTCGAGGCATTCAACTTTACCGGTAGTCCGGTAGAGTTCGGCCAGTCCCTCAAAACATGACATCATCTCATAGGCCTTGCCGTTACTCAGATCCTTGGGCGGAACTCCGGCTTTTACAGCGTCAAAAATGTTATTGACCGTAGAGCCTCCCTGTTCGACTATCCATAATGCATAATCCAGAAACCGTTTCTCACCGGTAATGCGATAGGTCAATACCACAGGTTCAAGAATCGAACTGGCCGCCATGCCGTTGTGGTGTCCGCACGCAGTGATGTTTTTAATATCCGGCCCCACCTGGGTCATCAGATAGTCAAGCTGGAGAATCATGGCGTTTTTCACCATTTCATCAGGGGAGATTTCCAGATAATAACGGGCCAGGCCGAGCAGGACATACTTGCGCCCCCAGATATCCCAGTCCTGTGTCTGGAGTTCATACGGATACGTACTGATGCAACCGTCGGGACTCTGAGTGGAAATTATGTCTTTAACCGTATTTTTGATAATTGTCAATAACCCGTCATCCGGCTGGTCCCGCCAGGAGAGGATGGCGGAGCGGACTATTTTGCCCCAGAATTCGCAGCGCCACCTTCCGTCACGCTCGTTGCGGAGCCGGAACGGTTCGACCAAATGGGCGTAATCAACTTTCTTCAGGCGGTTTTTGACGCTGAGTTTCAGATTATCACCTAAAACCCCGTGCAGGGAAACATCCCCCGGATTCAACGGTTTTATCTGGTCGTCAACTACATTTTTAGCATGCATGATATGCTTTCTCCTGTTTTTTAGTTGAACTGGCTGCAAAATTCAAAATTTGAGGTAATTTCAAAATTGCCGAATCCAAGGTAGGGATGGCTCTCCGAGCCGTCCGTTTTGAGGCGGCGCGTTACGGAGAACGCGCCCTGCCTTCGCCAATTTTGAAATTGGCTCATTTAACTGAGGGCGGGTTTTCCAACCCGCCAAATCTTAACTCAAGCGGCGGGTAAGAAAACCCGCCCTCCGTTGGTTTTGCTTCAGCAGGGGGCGATTTTGAAATCACCTTGATTCAAAGAGCTTTTTTGCTGCGCCGATCAGCGCCGAGGACTCGATATTGGCGCCCTGCATCACATTGATCACCTTTCCCAGTTCGCGCAGTCTCGCCTCAAGTGATGGGGCGAACAGATCAAAGGATTTTGAAATCTGCCCCCCGAAAACCAGGTTTTTTATTTCGTATGCCTCAAATATTCCGCACAACTCCTCCGCCATGATTTGTCCGGCTTCGCGGAAGACTTTGAGCGCACGGGGATCATCCTGAGTCCGGGCTTTCCGGGATATTTCATGGACGTCAATGCCGGAATCAGGGGTCCCGGCATATTTGCAGTACTGTGAAATCAGTCCCCTGCGTGAAATCCTGTCCTCGAGAATTCCATTCCCGTACGGCCGGTTGAAGACGGAAACGCATGGGCCGCCGCTACCGTTGTCTACGATGGTTGAATTTTTCATGACACCAAATCCAAGCCCCGTGCCCAGCGTGATTGCCGCAGCGCTGTCTGCACCGCGTATGACGCCGGCCCAGTGTTCCCCGATCAGGAAGGAATGCACATCCTGCTGGAAGACGACCGGCATTTTCCCGTCGAAGCAGTCCAGCCCGGCAAACTCCTCACGCAGACGGATGTTTTTTATCGATTTGAACTTGTGATCCATGAGGCTCATTCCCCGGACATAGTCAAACGGGCCCGGGGTGGAAATTCCGATTCCAACAATCATGAGCCCGTGAAGACCGGCAAACTGGAACGAGGAGGCAAACACCTTTTCATAAGCGCCGATGATTTCCGGTTTTGAACCGGACGGGGGAACAGTCGTCTGCAGGAAGGAACCTTCAATTATCCCTCCGTCCTGGGAAATGAGGGCGGATTTGAAGTAGGTTCCGCCTGCATCAACGGCAAGAACCGCTTCCTGACCGCTTCCGGTGTTTTTGACGTATGAAACTGATTCGGTCATTTCACAGGGATCCGGTGAAATTGTTCTTCAAATGAGTTTTATGCACGCAGACCGGCTGGTCTCCGAGGTTTCGGATCACATAGGGGCCGATGTTCGCCGGAACAACAACTACATCGAGATAGTTCTGAATGTAGCAGCGCTCGGGATCATTCTTGGCGCATATGGCGACTTTTTCTCCGTCTACGAGAGTGAGAACATGGAAGACGCCCCTTGTGTCGCCTTCGATCTCCTTCTCAAACTCATAGCGGTACAGCCCGAAATAAAGGAGATTGTGTTCGCCGACAAGATACTCGGCCCAGCCCTTGCCGTTCCGGAGCATCCGGGGTTTTTGAACAATGTTTTCCCTGGCCCATGAGCCTGTGCGCCCAGTATCGAGCACCCTTTCCCCGTGATAGGTGTGGATGGGGCGGGGGATTCCGTCAAGATCCGGCCTGAGGTAGTCATACATTTTGAAGGTGTATGACCCGATCGTCAGGCTTCCTATCTCCAGTATCACCTGGTTGCGGCCCGAAGAATGGACGGTGCCCGCCGGAAGCATGACCTGAATGCCGGGAGTGGAATCAATGTGGTTTATGTACTTTTCATAATTGACGGGAGTGTAGTCGGCTTCCGATCTCTTTGCCGCCGCAATGAATTCGGCTGCGTCAACCCCGTCATTCAGCCCTACGAAAGTCTTTGCGCCGTGGCCTGTGGCGACGATATAATAGCTTTCATCCTGTCCTCCGTGCTCATTGAAATTCTTCTTCGCATATTCCCTGTCGGGATGCACCTGTATGGACATGTTTCCGCTGCTGTGGAACGAGTCGTCGTAATTGAACCGGATCGGGAAATATCCGTTGAACGCCTTTGCGCATTCCCGGCCCATCAGGGGGATTTCCTCCCTGTTGACAAACGTGAAGAAGGGGATCTCAAGCATGTGTTTGCCCGCCTTCACCAGAAGACTGACTTCAAGCGGAATGAGATCGAAGACCCACGCGCAGTTCTTCATCTCTTCCGGAAGCCCCCTCTGTTTCTTGATGTATTGCCCGCCCCATACGCCTTCAATATAGACCGGTTTGCAGCGGAACGGATATTTGACCAGGGAATCGCATATTTCAGAAAACGCCTCCCTCGGCACAAGCTGCATGCTGTCCGTACTGTCGCTGGCAATGTAAAATTCGATCAGGTTTTTCCTTACAAGCTCGGCGCGCAGGTGCACGGCAAGCTCGAAATCGAAATAATAGCACCGGCGCATGATTTCCTTGAAGGAACGCGCCCGCCTGTCTCCGAAATTCCTGTAACGTCCATTCCTGATCCTGAGGATCGCCTGCTTGGACGTGACATCAAAATAGGCGATGGAATCGACAAGCTGACGCAATTCTTCAGAACCTGCGCCATGTCCGTAGAGGATTATGGCGGATTTACCTCCTTTTTTGTTTTTAAAGGCGCTCAGACGTTTTTTCAGCAGCCCAAGCCTGCTCCGCCGGAAGAGGCTTTCAAAACCTCCGTTGAACAATTTTCCGAAGAGCAGTACGGGATCTTTCTTGAGGTCGTCCGGAAGATTGCAGGAAAGCATTCTGTCAAGTTCGCCCGAAGATTTGTAGCACGATGACACATCTATTATTTCTGTGGCTATCCCGGATGCGGAAAGCGCCTGCGCAAGCAGATTGGCGGACTGTTCCCATTCCGCACCGGCATAGCCGTCCATCGCCAGTGTGAAACTTGATTTTTTGCCGGACTGAAGGCGACGCTTTATCTTTTCCGCGATGTGCAACGCGACATTCCCTGTCCCCACAACAATGGAATCAACCGTTTTCTCGGAAAGGTTCGGGAAGTTCACAGGCGATTTATCGTCGAACGGATGCGGATTGAACATGAAACTCATTTTCTTTCACCTCTTCTTTTTAATTTTTAATCTCATGATATTCGAAATCGCTGATTTTTGCAAAAAGCGACAGCTCCGCTCTAAGATCCCCGTCCACTACTGCGAAATGCTGGGTTGTTCCGATTGAAATTATTTCTTCAAACAGCCGTGCAACCGACATGTCCGGTTTAAAATCCGAATGGGAGTAGCTGCATAGGGTGTGCTTCCCCGGCAGTGACTCCGCTGTAAAACAGACGATCTTGTATCTGCCATTGGCCTCGGAGAAGTGCGCCAGCGTCTTTTTCCCGGGAGGTATCCGGTACCAGGCAAACGGGGCGCCGGCATATTTGTATGAGGTCTTGGCGAACCGCACGTCGCGGGCAATCCGCACCAGATGCCGGCAGCGTTCGTCAGTATAATCGTGCGGTCCGGCATGGCCTGCGGCGAAAGTGCCGTTTGCTTTTTCCATATAGAACGGTTCAACGTAGCTGATATGCCTGCCGGTCAGCTGCCGGAGCAGGTATACCATGATTCCCGCCCCCAGGTCGCCCTCGGGAACCAGCACGGAATCATGCTCGTGGAACGACAGCGGGTAAAATCCCGGACGCAGCCCGATCGTACGGAAGAGTTCCGGACTGACATCATTGAGTACCAGTGCGTCGAGTTGGAATCTGTCCCGTATTGCCGCCAGCGCCAGCGAGGCCCGGACTGATTCCAGAAACAGCCGCTTGTCCACATCCGGCTCCACCGTGTAGAGCTGTGCCAGTTCCGCCATATACGCCTCCGCCGCTGTGTTGCCAATGTTACTGATCTCCTCCTGCAGCTGGGCGTAACTGATAAAATGCAATTCCGGCCCGATTCGCGCAAAAATGTCGTACGGGTCAATGTAAGTTGACCACATAATCTCGTTGTAATTGGCCAGCAACCCGAAACTTGCGCTGCGAAGCCGGGAGCGGGCACGGGCGGCGCGGAAAAATGCGTCAAGCCGGGGGCGAGCCGATTCGAAATCATCGGTTATCACTTCTATTTTCAGGTTGAAGCGCGCAACTGACCCGGAACCGACCAGGCTGCCTACCAGCCCCCCCTGGGCCAGAAATTCGACAAAGTCATTTTCATCGCGGGTATTCTGATACGGCATCCGATCCAGTACCGGCAGATAATATACCAGCGGGATGCCGTACATTTCCCGCAAAAAATAAATCCAGGTCGCGTCTTCGCTCCAGGACAGGAAGGAACACAGTACGCAGTCAACTTTTTCCTCCCGGAAAAATCGAATCGCCTTGTCCGCACCGGCCCGGTCATAGATGATTCCGGGAAACGCGCATTCCGCCAGAACGCCTAGCTGTCCGATCAGCGACTCTACGAATTTACCCCGCCGCATCTCATAATCGCCGGACTGACACCCTTCCCCAAGCTTCCGGAAGCGTTGACAGCCGATAAACAGCAATCCGACTTTAGGTTTTTCCAGCTTTAATGTCATGCTTTACCGTTTTTATGTTTAGATTTTGACCCGTAATCGAGCATTTCGCTGGTGCGCAACACATTTTCCTCGCTCTTGTCCATGTTTTTCAGCGCCAGGCTGATGACCAGAAAGTCTATCAACAGGCATTGCGCTATCCGGGATGTCGTCGCGCCGAT
>JBAYFV010000198.1:0-7160 GCA_041666985.1 Victivallales bacterium | reverse complement strand
GAGGGCGGACTTTCCAGTCCGCCAGCAGACGCGGGTTGGAAAACCCGCGCTCCGTTAAAGAAACAGAAAAACGTGTGTGTTTCATGGTGGAGTTTCAAAGGAGAAGACAGTAGTCAGAATAAAACAACTCGGTTCATATTATTTTTTTAATTCTGAATCCTGACTTCTGACTCCCCCTTTGAAACTTGTGTTTGAAGTAGCTTGCGACATCCTTGGCGCAATCGGCCTCTTCGTCTTTTGCGCTCGGAGATCGCAAACTACTTAAGTTTCTTATTGATAAAACTGCGGCCACCGCAGTAGGCCGCTGAATTCCAAACGTCCGGAAAAATTTGCATACGCTCAAGACATAGGACTGTGAAATAAAGACACTAAATCCCCCCCCTGAACGT
This sequence comes from Victivallales bacterium, assembly GCA_041666985.1. Lineage (GTDB taxonomy): Bacteria > Verrucomicrobiota > Lentisphaeria > Victivallales > GWF2-50-93 > GWF2-50-93. Next base: position 6,771 of record JBAYFV010000198.1, on the reverse strand, counting down.
TCGCATTTTCAAGCACATGACCCCTGCGCCTGTTCAAAGTCCCTTTTTGAGTTCGCCGATTCTCCGTTTCAGTCTCCCCACCCCGACCCCTGATTACTGACCTCTGATTACCGATTACTGGTTACTGATTACTGCTCACCGGCTTCTGAATTTCCGGCGCCGGGAGCATTCTGATTCTTCTTGTGGACAGAGGGAATTTGATTTTAAACACTGTGCCTTTTCCGGGCTCGCTTTCCACGGTCAGCTCCGCGCCATGCTCCCTTATGATCCTCTCGACAATCATGAGTCCGAGACCGCTTCCACCCTGTTTTTTCGTAGTATAATAAGGTTCGAAAATCCTGCCGATGTCCCCGGCGCTTATTCCTTTCCCCATGTCGCTGAAACTGACCTCGATCCTGTTCTCGTCAAAAGAACCGGCGATATGTATGGTTCCGCCGTCGGGCATGGACTGCACCGCATTTTTCATGATATTGTAGAAAGCCTGCTTCAGCTGGTTTTCATCGCCCTGTATCCGCGGGCAGGAATCCGGCCATGAGCATTCAACCTTGACGTTGCGGTCCTCTATTTCGTACTGCATGAAGTTGAGGGTTTCGATTATGATCTGTTTCAGATCAACACCTGCCGACATTTTGGGGACGGTCGGCCTGACAGCCTGGAGGAACTGGGAAATTATCATGTCAAGCCTCTTAACCTCCCGCTCGGCCACCGACAGGAGCTCCAGCGCCTCCTCATCCTTCCTCCTGCTTTTTTTCAGCTTCCTCCCGAGAAGCTGAAGATGGATATGAAGGCTGTTTATCGGATTTCCTATCTCGTGGGCGACCCCTGCGGAAAGAAGCGATATCAACTGGTTTTTCTCCGATTCCAGAGTCTTCAACGTGTTCATCCTGGATTCTGTCACATCATGAAGGATTATTATCGCCGTCTCCTTGTCGCTCTCATGCGGTACGATGTAGAAAAGAAGATTCCTCCTGACGGGATACAGAACTTCAATTTCCTTTCTGGATATCTTATACCATTCATTCTCATCCCTGTCCATGATGCCTTTCCAGTTGATATCCTTCAGGAACCTGGAAATGCGCTGCTCCTCAATATTCTCGGGAATGCCGAGCATTTCCGACGCCGCCTTGTTTGCATAGCGGATTTTCAGTTCCTTGTCAACAACTATTATGCCCTCGTGAATGGTGTTGAAGACCGTCTGAAAAAAGCCCTTCTCCCTTATTTGACGCAGCACATAGGTCTGGACATTGTCCTTGTCGTGGGGCGGTAATCGGTCAAATATCCGTTCAAAATATTTTCCCTTGGTCATATTTGGCTTCCTCCGTAATGGAAATGGCGACACAATGTCGCTTAGATGAAACCTTAAGTCTTACGAGAAAATCGAAACTTGCTTTCCGTGCTTATTTTGCCGGGTTCCAACCGGAAAGCCTAGCCATCATCCACCAGAAAGCACTGCCCTTACGCGCAGCGTTCAATGGTTTTGAATGTGCGGCACTGTCAGGAAGAATAATTTTATTTCCGGGATTGTTTTTCAACCATTCATCAGCCCAGTTTTTCTTCTGTTTTCCATCGCTGTAATCACAACCGTCCGTAGCAAAAAGCTCCATATAATTGACCTTCCCGTCCGGATCATAACTTTCTATGTCAGCGAAATCAAAGAGTACTTTTCCATTCTTCTTACAAAAACCTCTTATCTGCTCGTTGCGCTTATTCAGATTGCCGTCTTTGCCGCTACCGTCAAGATGCCCTGTCATATAAACGAATTTCACAGCCGGAAATTCTTTTTCGAGAGCGTTCATGAGATCAAGATAAGTTTGCATATCTTTTTCAGAGGCACCTCCTGCCTGCCCGCACCATGACCACACAATCAGGTTTCTGTCTCTGCCGTTACCAGTCAAAAGCTCTCTTGTTCTTTGAGCCCAGGCAGACCTGTCGGGATTACCAAGATCGCCGCTAGGGACGGCATCCCAGAAAGAAAGAGTATTCGGGGCGGAGTCCTTGGTAAAAGCAAAGAAAGAAGGATCGGATCTTTTCAGGGCATCCATACCTGAAACAATCTGGCTGCCGTGAGAGGTATGTCCATAAGCTACTTTGAACTGGGTCTTTGCTTTTTCGATATTTTCTCTAGGAACTTTGCTGATATCAGTGCAATTGTGGTCAATTATTATCCCCTGGGAAAAAACAGGAAGGCAAAAGAGGTTTAAGGCGGAAGCCATCACAAGACTTTTAGAAAACTTCATAAAAAAAACCTTTCTTTAACTGATAGGATTTCTGATTTTAATACTGGTGGAAAAATAGCCGGAGGTGAAGCATTAATCAAGTAAATCAAGCAAAAGGAACCGTTTTCCCATCTCATCCCTTTCAGATTCATCATTTATGTATATTGCTGTATTTGGGTGAAACTGATTTGATGGAAGACTCGATGAGAGGGATTTTTAAATGCCTGGCGGCTTTCAACATTACTCCGTCTGTAGTGAAAAGCGGGAAAAGTTTATTTTAAAAGCACACCGCTGTCAACGTACACATGTGCATCATTAATTCAAACAGGGTCTTCCCGTCAGGACATTATTGATAGGATTTTGGGTTTCCATTTCTGGTGGAAAAACAGCCGGAGGAGGCGCATAAATCAAGTAAATCGAGGTAAAAGAAACACCGTTCCCACATCTCATCCTGAATATTTTTCCGGCAACTGGAAAAATCTAAATGTCGGCAAAACATGCAAGCTCACCGCATGCAACTGTTGCCTTTGTCAAGTATGGCTATAATTTAAGCGATGGCTGAATCATTTTTCATCACAGGCACCGGAACAGGAGTCGGCAAGACAATCGTCACTGCCGGACTCGCCGGGCTTTTCCTGTCCAGGGGCAGAAATGTCTCCGTCATGAAACCGGTTCAGACCGGAACATGCGAATCCGTTCCCGATCTTGAAACAATAAAAGCGATTGTCCCTGGAATAACCCCCATCCCGAAACGGCTGGCAAACCCATATTCCCTTTCTCTTCCGGCATCCCCCCTGCTCGCCGCAAAAAGCGAAAACAGAAGAATAAATCCGAACACCATCCTGAAAGCATTCAAGGAAGCGTCTTCCCGTCCGGATCTAGACGTATTGCTTGTCGAAGGCGCAGGCGGACTCCTTGTCCCGCTGACAGATAAATTCCTGATGATTGACCTGATATCGGAAATGGATATTCCGGCAATACTTGTGTCCACCGCCGGACTCGGAACTGTCAACCACACGCTCCTGAGCATTGAAGCAATGAAGAAGAGGAATCTGAAAATCGCAGGAATAGTCATAAATAGAATGCCCCGGAATCCCGGAGTCGTGGAGAAGGACAATGTCAGGACAATTGAACGGCTGGGCGGGGTTCCTGTCATGGCGGCAATCCGTGAATTTGATTTCCTCGGGATGAATACCGGCTCGGTTAACTGCGGTAAAAACAAGATTGCGGATTTCGCAAATCAGATGTTAATTGAATTTCAACGCTTTCAAAATCTGGATTAGGGTTTAATTTTCGCATGTCTGCATTTTGAAAGAATTCAGAAGTCAGGAGACAGAATAAGTGAAGACAACATCAAAGACATTTCAGGACTTGATAGTATGGCAAAAAGCTCATCAGTTTGTAATCTTGGTTTACCGGCTGTCCCAGACATTTCCGAAATCGGAAATATATGGATTATCTTCACAATTTCGACGCGCTGCCGTATCTATAGCCGCTAATATTGCAGAAGGCTTCAGAAAGAGAGGAAAGGCGGACAAACTCCGCTTTTTCAATATTGCGCAAGGTTCCATTGAGGAATCACGATACTATCTAATTCTAACTGAAGACTTAGGATATGGTGATGTTTCCAAACTAAACCCATTGATTGAAGAAGTCAGCAAACTACTGGACGCCTATATGAATTCCATTCTGAATTCTGAATTCTGACTCCTGAATTCATGTATAACGTAAAACCATGAAAACAAATCGCGGAGAAGATGTGTCATGAAAAACTTAAAGAGCGGCAGATTTTCGAAACTTACGCTTCTGAAATCATCAAGGACTTCCTTCCCGGACAGTCCGGAAAAGGTGTCGCTGGAGGTGTTTGAGAACCTGTATTCGGAACGCAACTACGAAATCACTTTCGACTGTCCTGAATTCACTTCATTGTGCCCCGTCACAGGCCAGCCCGATTTCGGGGATATAATCATCAGATATGTTCCGGACAGGCTTTGCGTTGAAAGCAAATCCCTGAAACTTTTCCTTTTTTCATTCAGAAACTTCAACACCTTCCACGAGGAGGCTGTCAATATCATAACTGACAAAATAAACGAGGCCTGCGCTCCGAGATGGATGGAAGTTTCCGGAAAATTCCGTCCGCGCGGCGGGATTGCGATAAATGTCAAAGTCGAAAAAGCCAAGAAAGGATTCAGAAAATAATGGAAGAGAAAAGATTCTCTGTTATGAAAAACGGCGGGATAACTTCACCCGCAGGCTTCATGGCATCGGGAATATGCGCCGGACTCAAGAAAAGCGGAAAGACCGATATGGCCCTCCTTTTTTCCGAAATTCCCGCCAAAACCGCCGCCGCATTCACGACATGCCTTTTCGCGGCGGCACCTGTGCTGCTCGGGCGCGAAACTCTTAAAAAGAATTCAAAAATATCCGCCGTGATTGTCAACAGCGGCAATGCAAACGCCTGCACGGGGAGACAAGGTCTTAAAAATGCCCGCATGATGGCTGAATCAACCGCGAAACGGCTCGGAATCAAACCTTCCGCAGTTCTCGTTTCCTCCACCGGAAGAATCGGCGTGCAGATGCCCATGGATAAAATTGAAGCCGGAATAAAAAAAGCGTGCCCGGCACTTTCCGCAGATGGCGGACACGACTCGGCTCTGGCCATAATGACAACCGACACATGCCCGAAGGAAGTGGCCGTATCTCTCGACATCTCAGGCAAAAAGGTTACAATCGGCGGAATGACAAAAGGTTCCGGAATGATCGCCCCCGGAATGCAGACAGTCCCCCATGCAACCATGCTTGCGTATGTCACAACCGATGCGGTTATTGATGCAAAGTTTTTAAACAAATGCCTCGCCGAGGGGACCGACAGGTCGTTCAACAAGATAACCGTAGACGGCGACATGAGCACCAACGACACCCTGATCATACTTGCGAACGGCAGGGCCGGCAACAGGGAAATAAAGACCGGCTCAAGGGACGGGGCTATTTTCAAGGAGGCTCTGTTCCATGTGCTGGAACACCTCGCAAAGGCAATTGTCCTGGACGGGGAAGGCGTTACTAAGTTTGTAACCGTCAAAGTCCTCAATGCCCCGTCCCGGAAAGACGCAACCGTCTGTGGAAAGGCGATTGCAAATTCGCTTCTCTGCAAGACAGCCTGGTTCGGAGGCGATCCGAACTGGGGAAGAGTCATGGCCGCCGCCGGATATTCAGGCGCCAAATTCAATCCTGAAAAGGCCTGTCTTTTCTATGACAAGACCCCGGTCGTCAAAAACGGGCAGGACGCGGGAACCCCTGAAAGCGTTCTTGCAAAAGTTGTTCGGAACAAATCCTTCACAATTACTCTCGACCTGAAATCCGGAAAGGAATCCGCAGAAATCTGGACGGGCGATATTTCATATGAATATGTCAAGATAAACGCAGACTACCATACTTGAAAGGTAAAGAGGGAAGTTCGAAAGTTCGGAAATGCGGAAGTTCGAAAGTTTTGTTGGAGTTTTTACCATGCCAAATGGCGTGGCGCAGATTTCCGTGTCCGCTGTAGCTCACTAGCGAAGGCGGAAGTGTGTCTTTTTTTTCTTTATTGGGTTTTCTCAGACACTTGGTCTCTCGGTCACTTGGAATCTATTGAAATTTCAATATTATAAAAATTGCATTTAAGAAAGGTTTATAAATGAAGAAAATAATAAACAAGGCGGCTGTTCTCGTGGAAGCGCTTCCCTACATCCAGAAATTCCGCGGCGAAATAATTGTCATAAAATTCGGCGGGAGCGTGATGGAGAACGCGGAGCTGATGAAAAGCACGATGAGGGACATAGTCCTCATGGAATGCGTCGGGATGAAACCTGTCGTGGTCCATGGCGGCGGCAACGCCATCAGCGCCAAGCTCGCCTCACTTGGAATCGAAACAAGATTCATCAACGGCCTGAGGTTCACCTGCGACAAGACAATCAATGTTGTCGATGATGTGCTCCACAATGAAATCAACCCGGAAATTGTCAATGCGATCACGGACGCAGGCGGCAAAGGCCGTCAGCTTTCAGGCAAGAAATTTCTCAAGGCGAAAAAAATGTTCACTTCATGCCTGAAAACCGGCAAGGATCTTGATATCGGCTTTGTCGGGGACATCTATCATGTTGACGTCTCACATATCCTTGATGCGATAAAATCCAACGTGATCCCGGTGATACCGCCCCTCGCCTGCGATGAAAAAGGACAGGTCTTCAATATCAACGCCGACATAGCGGCATGCAAAATAGCGGAAGCGCTGAAGGCGAAAAAACTTGTATTCCTGAGCGATGTTCCCGGAATACTTCAGAATCCGGACAAGGAGGAAAGTGTCATCTCTACAATAAAAGCCAGCGAGATCACCACCCTGATAGAACGCGGAATAATCAAGGGCGGAATGGTGCCGAAAGTCAAAAGCGCCGTCCATGCGATAAATGCCGGCACAAGCAAGGTGCACATGATTGACGGCAGAATGAGACATTCCCTCCTCCTCGAAATCTTCACTGACCGCGGTATCGGCTCGGAGATTATTAAAGATTAGATTTTC
>JBAYFV010000197.1:0-7178 GCA_041666985.1 Victivallales bacterium | reverse complement strand
TTGAGAGGCTTGTCCAGTCAGCACTCGTAACGAGTGCTGAAATTCGTCTACTGCCAGCAAAAGAAAAGCGCTGCTCAACGCTTCCTGGAGGAACGCCTCGGCGCAATCGTCTTCTCCCTTGCCCGAAGCTGGATACGTATCGGAAGTCCGGTGAGTCCAAGGCTGTTCCTCAGCGAATTCTTGAGGTATGCAAGGTAGTTCGCCGTGCAGACACCGGGATCATTCACGAACAACAGGAATCTCGGCGGCTCGTTCCCCACCATTGTCGCGTAATAGACCTTGAAATGGTGTTTCACAGTTCCAATTGATGAAGGTGCATTCTTAAATAGACGGCAGGCAAGGAAGATGCTGTAAAAACAAAATCTCCCTTCCGCCGTCGCTAAGGAGCCGTACAGAAATAACTTTTACATTTGCTGGCTGGAATTTCGGATCGATTATCATGATGTTTGTGAGGAGTCCCGACCTCCAAGGGAGTCGGGATAACGAAACAATAAGCGGCCAAAAGAACGCCAGCCCTTCGGGGCGGAATTCCATGTATTTGTCTTCTTCGTTGCTTCACCCCTTCATTCGCCGCGGCGAACGCGGGGCTCGCGCCTCAAATCCAAACACCGGTATTTTCCGCCAAATGTCAAAGTTGTTTCTGCACGACTCCCGAGAAGCCATGGCGGGCAGGCGGTGAGTCGCCCTACTTTTTGGCGGCCTGTTTTTTCGGCATGCGAGCCAGCCACTCGCCGGCAATGGACAGCTGTTCCTTCTTGTTCTCAAGGTTTTGCCGCCTGACGGGGATAATGTCGACAACATCAAACCCGCATGTGCTCAGGATTTTTTCCAGGTTTACGCAACAGTCCGCCGCGCCGACACCGCCTCCTCCGGCAACACAGATGCCGATGACCGGCTTGCCCGCGAGCGACACACGTCCCTTTTTATGGCTGCATTTCCGGCGAAGCCGATCGAGAAATGTGCGGAGGCTTTCGCTGAGGTCGGAATAATAGACCGGCGTGGAGAAAATGATTGCATCGGCAAACCGGATTTTTGCGACGATGGCGGAGAGGTCATCCTCAATTATGCAGCGCCCCTCGGTCCGGCATACCCCCCAGCCGTTGTCATCGCATTGACGGCATCTTTCAATGCGGAGCGGCGGCAGCAGTATCTGTTCCGCGGTCGCAGCCGCCCTGGTTACCCCTTTAATCATTGCACCGACAGCTTCCTCGGTTTGCCCGTTCGGATTTCGACTTCCGGATATGGACAGGATTTTCATGTTAAGATACCTTTCATTCTTTATTTTTTGGATTTTCCAGCCCGTTTTGGATTTCCCAGGGAAACGAGTTCCCTGAGCATCTTGCGTATTTCAAGCGTGTTCGGACACTTCCCCTCGCAAACACCGCACTCATTGCACTTGGAGGCGCTCTTTTCCTCCGGTACGCCTTTCACTGCGTCTGCGGCCCATGCCCCGAGGCCGAAGCACTTCCAGTTCCGGTAAATGTCCATATGTCTCGGTATGTCAACGCCCTGCGCACAAGGCATGCAGTAGCGGCATCCTGTGCAAAACCGGTCGCCCAATGTGACGCGAAGCCGATCCAGCCCTTCGCACATCGCTCCGAAGTCGCAGGAACCCGGCTCGAACTCCTTGACGGTTTTTACGTTCTGTTGGAGCTGCTCGGTGCGGTTCATGCCTGAGCAGGCGGTGCTGACATTCGGATTCGAAAGCACGAAACGGAGCGCCATCTCCGTAGTCGGCAGATCCATTTTCAAGGCTTCCCTGAGGCGATCCGATTCCAATGAAAGCACGCCGCCCGCCACCGGACACATGGCCACAACTCCCACGCCCAGCTCGCCGGCCCGTCTGATCGTGGGTTCGTATGCGCGGTTGATCATGTTATAGGGGACGGTTATGCTGTCGAACAGTCCGGTCTCAATGCATTTTATGAAGTTCTCCGGAGTGTCGTGTCCGGTGAACCCGACATGCTGAATCAACCCCTGATCCTGCGCCTCGCGGATCGCGTCCAGGACGCCGCCGCGCTTGAGAAGGTGCTGCATCATGCCCCATGAGAACCAGCCTACCTGGAAGAACTTGAAGTGGCTCAGTCCCAGGATGTCGAGCTGCCGCTCAATTTCCCTGCGGAACCGGCAGGCCGTTTGATCCGGGCCGATTCCCTCCTTGCCTGAAATGATGATGCCCGGAGTCTTGTCGGCAAGACCCGGTGCTGTCCGGTGCTGGCATGTCCCGTCCAGATAGTACCGGGTTGTCTCGAAGTAGTTTACGCCAAGGGCGATCGCCTGCGAAATCAGACCGGTGTTATATTCCCGGTCGTCCGAAAGCCGCATGCAGCCGAAGGAAAGCGACGACACCAGCAGGCCAGTCTTTCCAAAGGGCCTGTATCGCATGGTCTCTGCTTTGCATATCAGCGGCTCATTGTTGGAAATAGAGGCAACGCCCATTTTGATTCTCCTCTCCAAAAACTTATAAGGTTTTCGAATTTAATGTCGGTTATTTTGTTTTCTTCCAGCCTCTCTGCCTTGCTGATTCATAGAGGAGGATTGTGGTTGCCGTTGCAACGTTCAGGGAGTCGGCGAGTCCGAGCATCGGGATTTTCACTTTCAGATCGGCGTTGTCCAGCCAGAAATCGCTTAGTCCGTACTGTTCCGCGCCGACAATTATGGCAATCCCGGTGGCCATATTGACTTCGGTGTAGTTCTTATCGGCATGCGGTGTCGCCGCAAGGGTTCTGATTCCGTTTTTCTTCAGCCATGCCGACGCTTCTTCGGATGAAGATTCGGCCAGGGGAACTGAAAAGAGGGTGCCCGTGCTTGCGGTTATGACATTTGGGTTGTAAATATCCGTGCATTTGTCGCAGACGATTATCCCGTTTGCCCCGGCGGCGTCTGCGGAACGCAGGATCGCACCCAGATTGCCGGGTTTTTCAATTCTTTCCGCAACAAGATAGAGGCCGTTTTTCACGGGCGGCATGTCTTCGAGCCTGTGTCCCCTTATTTCCGCAATTGCGATCAGCCCCTCGGGTCTGTCCCTGTATGCGAGTTTCGCAAAAACCTGGGCTGTGGTTTCGGTCGTCTTCGCGCCGGATTCTGCGAGTTTCGCAAGGAGATCGTTTTCATTTGACCCGAGAAACATCGCCGGGCAGTAAAAGCACTCTTCTATCTTCATGCCGCACTGGACAGCCCTGGTTGTCGCACGGTATCCTTCCAGGAGAGTCCGTTTCTCCTCGTCCCTGAAACGTCTGTTCCAGAGTTTCACCACATATTTTATCCGCTCGTTCTGCAAACTTGTTATAAGCATTTTTAAATCCCATGCTAAAGACTGAGGTACTCCGACAAAAAAGAACTTTCGCATTTTCGAACTCTAGAACTTCCGCACTTCCCTTCAGTTTTCCCTGTTGATTTTTCCGGGACGGAAAAGTTTTCCCCCGTCATTCACTTCCGAACTTCCTGCCTTCGCCGTTTCCATTTCCGTTGCCGTTCCATCTGCGTCTCGGGGGCGGAAGCTTCTGATCGGCCTTGAAGTGGAGCGCGTGTTCTCCAAGCAGGTTCCTTATTTCATTGATAAAGCCGCCGGAGGACTTGACGTTGAATTTCTTCGAAGCCTCTATGAATGCAATTTCCCCGGAGGAACATGTAACGCACAGTATCGTTCTGCTTTCGCCGGGATACCTCACACAGATATCCTGGATCCGGGACAGCTTGTCCCTGTCGGTGCTGGCTTCATAAATCCTTATGTGCACTTCTTTTGTAAAACGTTCTGCGGCCGCATGGATCGAGCTTATCCCGCTGATGATTATTTTAGCCTTCTTCCCTTCGTTCTCCCCGGAGATGTCAACGTATCCTTCAATGAAAACAGGCTCATTCACCTTTAAAATGCTTTTGTCTATTTTTTCAAAGGCGTCCGGAAACGCGATACATTCTATCGCCCCCTCGAGATCCTCCACCTGGAGAATCACAAACGCTTTTTTATTCTTCGAAATCTTGTTTGCAGCCGAATTGATTATTCCTCCGATTCTCACGCCGGAGTCGGGCGGCAAATCTATGATTTCAGAAATGGAGGCGGTGGAATATGTCTTGATTATTCCGGCAAACTCCCCGAGCGGATGTCCGGTCACGTAAAAACCGAGGAGTTCTTTTTCATCCCTGAGCATTTCCTGTTCATGGAACTCCGGTATGTCGGGCACCGGGACACTTGTCATTTCATCCTTTTCCCCGCCCTGGAACATGTCGAAAAGGGATCCCTGTCCGCTTTTCCTGTCTTCAATTTTTTTTGCCGCCATTGCCATAGCCGGATCCATCATTTTCACAAGCTGGGATCTTTTCAGTTTGAATCCGTCGAAGGCGCCCGCCCTTGCGAGGTTCTCAAGCATGCGGCTGTTCACGGATGCACCCACCCTCTCGCAGAATTCGATAAGATCCTTGAATTCCCCTTCCTTCCCTCTGGAATCTATAATGGCCTGGGCGGCGCCTTCGCCAACCCCCTTTATAGCCGCAAGACCGAACCTTATCGCGCTGCCGTCAACGGTGAAATCGGCATTGCTCCTGTTCACATGCGGAGGAAGGACTGCAATGCCCATCTCCTTGCATTCCTGGATGAAAAATGCGACTTTTTCGGCGGAGGTGATCACATTTGAAAGAACCGACGCCATGAATTCAACGGGATAATTTGCCTTGAGATACGCAGTCCTGTAGGCGAGAAACGCATATGCCGCACTGTGCGATTTGTTGAATCCGTACCCTGCGAATTTCGCAATCTTCTCCCATATCTGATCAGCCCTCTGCGCCGTAATATTGTTTTTAACGCAGCCCTCGACAAACTTGTCATGCATCTCGGTCATCTTCTTGACATCCTTCTTCCCGATTGCACGCCGCAGGATGTCCGCCTGGCCGAGCGAGAAGCCCGCCACGACCTGAACGGTCTGCATGATCTGCTCCTGGTAAAGCATGATGCCGTATGTCTCTTTCAATATCTGTTCCATCCCCGGATGATCATACTCTATTTTTGTCTGGCCTGTTTTCCTGGAGATGAATTCCGGGATGAACTGCATTGGCCCCGGGCGGTATATTGCGATGAGTGCGATGATATCCTCTATTTTTTCGACTCCGAATTTCTTGCAGAGGTCTTGCATGCCGGAAGATTCAAGCTGGAACACGGCTATGGTGTCACCCCTGTTCAGGAGATTGAACGCCTCCTTGTCCTCAAGGGAGATTTTTTCAATGTCAATCTCAATGTCCCTGTGCGCCTTTATCCTTTTTACGGTATCATCAATGATTGTAAGGGTGCTGAGGCCGAGGAAGTCCATTTTCAGGAGGCCGAGATCCTCGCAGTACTTTGCTGCATACTGGGTAATGACCTCGTCCTTTCCGCCCGAGGCGAGCGGAACGAGATTGCTCAGGGGCTGGTCTCCGATAATCACGCCGGCGGCATGGATTGTCATGTTCCTTATCAGGTCTTCGAGGGGTTCGGCGTATTTGATAACATCCCTGACCCATTCCTCCTTCTCCATGAATTCCCTGAGTTCCTTGCTCTGCTCTATCGCGGCTTTCAGGGTGATCTGGGTGTCTTCCCCTTCCTCCGCCTGTTTCTTGTCGGGAATGAGTTTGGTGAGCTGGTTCCCCTCCGCGAAAGAGCGGCCGATAACCCTTGCAAGATCCTTCACAACCGCTTTCGGCTTGAGCTTTCCATATGTACCGAGCTGTGAAACGCTGTCCTTGCCGTATTTTCTGCGGACATACTCAATGACTTCATGTCTGCGAAGTTCGCAGAAATCAATATCGAAGTCCGGCGGGCTCACGCGTTCGGGATTCAAAAACCTCTCGAAGAGCAGCTTGTATCTGAGGGGATCTATATCTGTGATCTTGCTGAGATATGCGACCAGGCTTCCGGCACCGCTGCCTCGCCCGGGCCCGACGGGAATCTTATTGTCACGGGCGTATTTTATGAAATCCCAGACAACGAGGAAATAACTTGAATATTTTGACTTGTCTATAACCCCCAACTCATAATCCATTCGTTCGATGATTTTTTTCTGTTCCCCGGTCAGGGCGCTTTCGTTTGAAGCGTCGAAACCGTATCTGTCCCTGATTCCCTCGACGCATATCTCACGGAGAACTTCCTTCTGCGTCTTTCCGTCACCGACCTGGTAAACGGGATAATGGTTGACATTGGTGAGGGGGATGTCTACATTGCACCTTTCAGCGACTTCGAGCGTGTTTTTCAGGGCTTCGGGCAGTTCGGGGAAGATCTCCGCCATCTCGTCGCCGCTCTTGAAGTAGAACTGGTCGCCCGTGAGTTTCATTCTTTTTTCATCGCTTATGATGGCATGGGTCTGGATGCAGAGCATCAGTTCATGGGAGTACGAGTGCTCTTTTTTCAGGTAATGGACGTCATTTGTCGCAACTAGCGGAATTCCGAATTCGCGGCTCAGGAGAACGAGTTCCCTGTTCACGATTTTCTGTTCTGGTATCCCGTGTTCCATGACTTCGAGATAGAAATTACCCTTTCCGAATATGTCCAGATACTGTGAAAGGATTTTTTTCGCATCTTTCACCCTGTTGAGCAGGATTGCTTTTGCAATTTCTCCGCTGAGGCATGCGCTCATGCCGATCAGCCCCTTGCTGTGCGCGGCGAGGATTTCCCTGTCGATTCTGGGGTTGTAGTAGAAACCTTCAAGCACGGAGGCGGTCGCAAGCCTGCAGAGGTTCTGGTATCCTGTGAAATTCTCCGCGAGAAGTATGAGGTGGAAGCCTCGGATGTTGTCTTTGCTGTTGTCATTGTCAAACCTGTTTGTCGGCGACACATAGGTCTCGATCCCGATGATGGGTTTGATCTTGTTCTTGTTCATGGTCTTGTAGAATTCCAGCGCGCCGCCCATATATCCGTGGTCGGTTATCGCGACAGCCCTCATGTTGTGTTCGACTGCGCGTTTCGCAAGGCCGCTCACCGAGCATGCCCCGTCGAGGATGCTGTAGTCCGAATGGACATGCAGATGTACAAACTCCGTTCCCATATATTTTTTCCCCTGTAAAAAATATTTTAACCGGAAAAGTGAAAATATTTTCAGGAACTATTCCTTTTCAAAGCGGAAAAATCAATCTCTTTTCCATGCACTGGCGGTAGAAAACTCGTAAGTGCTTGAACACAGGCGTGAAAATATTTTTCTGCTTCTCTGCCGATCCAT
>JBAYFV010000196.1:0-7226 GCA_041666985.1 Victivallales bacterium | reverse complement strand
GGCAGCAGCATTGAAGCAAGAATAGCTATGATAGCTATGACTACCATCAATTCAATGATGGTGAAAGCGTTCCGGATGAATCTTGTCGCCGCCTCTTTCATGGTGCTTTTCCCTTTCTTTAAGTTGATGTTAAAGCATTGCGACATCAATTAATTTTTCTTATGCTTTCCCCGGTGCGGACTACCGGTTCGATGATCACGCCGGATTCGACTTTCCCGCCGTCCAGCAATTTAGCGATGATCGAGAACAACTGTTCGGACATCTGGGCCACCGGCTGCTCCACCGAGGCTATTTTCCCTTTGAAATCACTCATTTTCACCGTGTCGAACGCCGCTACCGAAATATCATCCGGTATTTTCCTGCCGGTATTTCCGATGTATTCAAATGCCTGCCGGTGAAATATTTCACCGGCCAGAAACAATGCGGTCATATCCCGATTGGATTCAAATAGGTTTTTCAGTCCGGTTCTGATGTCTGAAGAATCTGTCACATGCAGGGCAAGGTTTTCGTCAGGTTCAATTCCTGCCGCATAGAGCGCATCGCAAAAACCGCACCACCGTTCTGAAAGATAGCGGTAAGGAAGATCCGACGTGATGCAACCGATTCTGCGATGGCCAGCATTAATCATACGGCTGGTCAGTTCCCGCGTGCCGGAGTATTGATTTATGGAGACAAACGGCAACGTCGAGCCATATAAATGGCGATTGGCCACGACAATCTTAGTTCCTGAAGCTGACAGCTTCTCTATTCTGGGAATTTCCCCGGGGGATGGGTTTATCCATATGATAACGTCAAATTTTATGGAACAGTGCCCTTGAGTTTCTATATTGTGCATGTCCTCATCGCTTAAAAACCTGACATTGTAATGACGAATAGCGCCGCTGGCCAGCAGACTGTTCAGAAATGATGTGGCAAAGTAGCTTTGGACCGTATCCTGCGGTATCATCCCGTAAACCGCAACTGCTCCGCCGGTGACATGCGGCATTGCATCGGTCTCCATCGGTTTCCTTGCTGTTGCTTCAGTTACAAACCAGCCGCGGCCAGGTATACTGGTTATCAAGCCTTCCTCGGACAGCAGCCGCAATGAGTTTCTTGCGGTATGCCGGTGTATCCCATATTTTTTGCTTAAGGAATTCTCGGAAAGAATCTTGCCGCCAGCAACTAATTCGCCCTGCTTGATGGCAGCAGAAATAGAATCCTTTACCTGCAAATATATCGGTTTCACATTGTTTTTGTTGATCAAATCATTCATTTTTCACACCTGTATGTACTTGTATATACCAGTATAATACTACATGTTGCCGAATTTGTCAATACCTCTTTTATAGAATTCAGTGAAATCGGTAAGGAGTCGGTAATCGGTCTTTAGGAGCCTGTTATTTCTTCTCATCGGAGGGTTTTGACTGGTTTTCCCGCCTCTCCCACTCCACAAACTGAGCGCTCAGTTCGTCCCATTTCCTGCGCGGAGGTTTCGGCCCCTTGATCCATTCGACCTCACGGCCGCGCCACAGCGAGTAGATTGCAGGTACGATTTCAAGCGTGAGGATCGTGCTGGTTACAAGTCCGCCGACCATAGGTGCGGCGATGCGCTGGATGGCTTCGGCGCCGGCGCCGTGCGCCCATAACGCCGGCAGCAGAGCAAGGATGGTTGTTGACACCACCATCAGTTTCGGACGGACGCGCTGAACCGCGCCATATGTGATGGCCTCGAAAAGATCGTATTGGGTCTTCATTCGTCCGGCTCTCTGGTAGGCGTGGAACGCCTCATCGAGATAGATGATCATTACCGTTCCCGTCTGCGCGGCGAGTCCGGCAAGCGCGATAATACCGACCCAGACGGCAATACTCATATTGTAGTCCAACAGCCAGAGCAGCCAGATGCTGCCGGTCATGGCGAACGGAATTGAAAGCAGTATTATGAATGTTTCAGCAACGCTTTTGAAATTCATGTAGAGAAGCAGAAAGATCAGCATCAGTGTGATCGGAATCACCAGCTTGAGACGTTCGTTCACGCGCAGCATATGCTCGTATTGTCCGGACCATTCCAGACGATAACCCGCAGGCAGCAGTCCTGCCTTCTCAATTTTTTCCGACACGAGTTTTTTTGCCTCCTTGACGTAGCCGCCTATGTCACGGCCGGCCATGTCCACGTAGACCCAGCCCGTCAGGGAGCCGTTTTCATTGCGGATAAGCGGCGGGCCGCTGGTGGTGCGGATGTCAACGAGCTGTCCAAGCGGCACCTGCTGGACGGCATCCGGTCTCGACATGCCTTTTTCTTTTCCGGCTCCATCCTGGATCAAAGGAGCGGACATGACGGGGACAAGGACGCGCTTAAGCTTGTCCACGTCGTCGCGAAGTTCGCGACTGTAGCGGACGTTGATGGTGTATCGCTCGCGTCCTTCAATGGTGCGGGCGACAGCCATGCCTCCAATGGACGTTTCCACCTGCATAAGGACGTCTTCGACATTCAGGCCGTAACGGGCGATCTCCGAACGGTTGGGTTTTATATCAATATAATAGCCGCCGGTGGTGCGTTCGGCGAATACGCTGCGTGTGCCTGGAATCTCCCGCATCACGGATTCGAGACGGACGCCCAGTTTGCTGATTTCCTCCAGATCCGGACCGAATATCTTGATGCCAACCGGTGTGCGGATTCCGGTTGTGAGCATGTCAATGCGTCCTTTGATCGGCATTGTCCAGGCGTTGACCTGTCCGGGGATTTGCAGGGCTTCATCCATTTCAGCTATCAACTCATCCCAGGACATCGGGCGCATATCAGGCCATATTTTCCGCAGGAATTTCTGCGTCCATTCCGGCGACCAGCCAGAATACCAGCGCGGACTGGGTACACGACGCCATTCATTTTCCGGCTTCAACTGCACGACCGTCTCGAACATCTCCAACGGCGCGGGATCGGTGGCTGTTTCAGAACGGCCCGCCTTGCCATGCACGGTAAGCACCTCCGGAAACTGTTTGATGGTGCGATCCTGGATCTGCAAGATCCTGGTGGCTTCCGTTATGGACATGGTCGGCAGCGAAGTCGGCATATAGAGGATGGTTCCCTCGTTTAGGGGAGGCATGAATTCAGAGCCGAGCTTCTTGTAGATCGGGTATGATGAAGCCACTACAGCTACGGCGATGGCAATGGACAGAATGCGACGCGTCATCAGCATGCTGACCCACGGATAGTATATCCTGTGGAGCAGGCGGCTTATGGGATGCCTGTATTCAGGGATGACTTTGACACCGGTCATAAGGACGATAAGCGCCGGACCGATGGTGATGGAGAGGAACGCCGCCCAAGCCATCACGAAAGTCTTGGTGAACGCCAGCGGCTTGAAAAGACGGCCCTCCTGCGATTCCAGGGTGAACACCGGCATGAAGCTGACTGTGATGACAAGCAGTGCGAAAAAGAGAGGTTTGCCGAGCTGTTTGCATGCGCCGATGATGATTTCCTGCCGCGCCATGCGGTCAAGTCCCGGCGGGGCATGCTCCAATTTCTTATGCACGTTTTCAACCATCGAAATCGCCTCGTCGCACAGCACACCGATGGAGATGGCGATGCCCGCCAGCGACATGATGTTTGCCGTCAGCCCCATGAAATACATCGGGATGAATGCCAACGTCACCGCGATTGGCAGCAGGATGACGGCCCGTGCCGCGCCGCCGAAGTCCAGCAGGAAAATCATGATGACGATCGAGACGATGATTGCCTCCTCGATGAGTGTGCGGGTCAGTGTTCCGATGGAACGGTTTATCAGGTCGGACCGGTCGTAGGTTGTGACGATTTCCACGCCTTCCGGCAGTGACGGCTTTATTTCATCCAGCCTGGTCTTGATGCGTTCGATCACCTGCAATACGTTCTGCCCGAAGCGCACCACAACAATACCGCCGGTGGTTTCACCTTCACCGTTGAATTCGCCCGCGCCTCTCCGCATCTCGGGGCCGAATGCGATGTTGCGGGCCACATCGCGAAGCAGAACCGGTGTGCCCCGCGCATCTGTGCCAACCACTGCGAGACGAAGATCTTCCAGCGACGTTATGTAGCCTTTTCCGCGGACAAGGTAAGTTGTCCCGTTGCGTTCAAGTTCACGTCCGCCCACATCATTGTTGGCGCTGCGGATGGCGGACACGACTTTGGTGATGGGAATGTTGTAGGCGAGCAGCTTGTCCGGATCGATCTCCACCTGGTATTGCTTCTCGAATCCGCCGACAGTTGCGACTTCCGCAACTCCTTCCACGCTCTGAATCCAGTAGCGCAGATGCCATTGCTGGAATGAACGCAACTCCGCCAGGTCGCGCTTTCCGCTCCTGTCAACCAGGGCATATTGGAATCCCCAGCCGACCCCCGTGGCGTCCGGACCAAGCGTCGGCGTGACACCCTGGGGCAGACTGCCGGCCAGCCCCTGCATATATTCCAGGACACGGGAACGCGCCCAGTAGATGTCCGTGCCATCCTTGAAGATTACATACACGAACGAGTAGCCGAAGAAAGAATAGCCGCGCACCACCCGGACATTTGGGGCGCTGATGAGTTTTGTGACTATCGGATAGGTGATCTGGTCTTCAACCAGATCCGGACTGCGACCTTCCCACTGGCTGAAGACGATAACCTGCACGTCGGTAAGGTCGGGAATGGCGTCCAGCGGAGTATTGCGCATGCAGAAGATGCCGCCCATGGCGAGCGCTCCCACAAGCATGAATACCATGAATTTGTTCCGGGAGCTCCACTCGATCACACGCTCTATGAAGGAGTCACCGGTTCCTAATGGTTTGAATTGGTTATCCACTTTTATTCCTTATATATCTTTTTTTCGCATTTCCGTGCGAAAAAAAGTTATTAATCATTCTCCGCTCATGGCTGATATGGCCGCTTTGAGCTGGCTCTCGGAATCCACCAGGAACAGGGCGCGCGTGACAACTCTCTCCCCTTCCTTCACACCTTCCAGCACCTCATAATAGTCATCTGTCTTGGCGCCTATTTTCAGCTCGCGAGGCTCCAGTCGCCCGTCCGCGGCATCCACGAAAGCGACATGCCGTATACCGGTATCTATGACTGCGCTGGACGGCACTGTCAGTTTCTTGCCGAGAACCACCTTTATTTCGACGTTGGCCCACATGTCGGGTCTGAGCTGATCCTTTGGATTGTCCAGTTCGAGCCGGAATTCGCCACGCCGCGTCAAGGCGTCAATGTGCGGATAAATGAATGTGACTTTGGCGGGGAATGACTGGTTGCCAAGATACGGAAAAGTGATTACGGCATCCTGTCCCACGGTGATCAACGGCATTTGATATTCGAAGACGGACGCCTTGAGCCAGAGGTGGGAGAGATCGGCAATCTCATACAAGGTCTCTCCCGCCGTGAACGACTTGCCTTCAAGAGCCGTCTTTGCCACTACATGTCCCGAAAGGGGGGCGCGGAACACAGTCTCGTCGGCAGGCATGCGGCGTTCTTCAAGGTCGCGGATTTCCTTTTCGTCTATCTGCCACAATACCAGCCTCCTCCGCGAGGACTCCCAGAGCCGCCTGGCCGACAGTACCTGCTCCTTGTCAGGACTGTCTTTAAATTTATCATAGTTCTGCAATGCGAGAAGATATTCTTTTTCCGCCGTCAGCAAATCAGGACTGTATACCGTGAACAAGGGCTGCCCCTTCTCCACGGGCGCGCCGGTGAAGTTGACTTTGAGCGAGCGTATCCATCCACCGAACCGGGGAGATATCCTTGCCAGGAGGGTTTCATCGTGTTCGACCCGCGCGGTGGTGCGGAGGGCGAAGGACAGATCCCTGTTTTCAACGGGCGACAGCTGCAGTCCGATCACCTGTCTTTTATCCGGCGAAATGACAATACCGGCATGGCCGGGCACACCTGCATGTTTTGCATGTTCAGCCTGCCCGTCTGACTTTTTCTCCTCGAGATCCATATTGCACTTCGGGCAGATTCCGGGTTTGTCGCTTACAACCTCCGGATGCATGGGGCAGTAGAACTGTCCGACTTTGACGCTGTTCGTCGAAGCAGGGGCGACTGTCCTGGCCGCCGGAGACTTGTCATCCTTTACGGGTACAAGCCTCATGTTGCAGATGGGGCAGTCGCCCGGATGTCCGCTTACATAAGTCGGATGCATGGGACAATGATACTTTTGCTTCTTGACTTCTGACGCTGCGCCCTTGCCGGAATTGGATGAATCAGATTTGCCGCATCCCGTTATTACGGCGGCCATGGCGATGGCGACCGACAGGACAAGCAATAGTATGAGTTTGTTGCCCATAAGAAATTTATTCCTCTGTTAAAGGTTTGGAGTCGGCTATGCCTGGCATGGGTGCGCCTTCCGGCTTGGTTCCGATTATCAGCGACAGTTCGGCCAGGGTCAATTCGCACTGGATGCGCGCTTCCACTTCAGCCAACTGGAACACCAGCAGTGTGCGTTCGGCATCCAGCAGATTTATGAATTCCATTTGACCTGCGGAATAGGCTTCCCTCGCAACATCAAGGGACATCTGCGCCTTTGACACCAGATTGCCGTCGAGCAACTGCAGATTGCGTCTGGCCTCGCGGTACATGAACGACTTATCCGCAAATTCCACGGCCAGCTGTATCTGTTCCCCCGACAGCCTGGCCGAAGCTGCATGTTTGCGCGCCTGTGAAGAGGCGATTTCAGCCGCGATCTTGTCGAGCCAGACAGGGAGCGTCACTTCCAATTTTGGCCTTACCAGAACCGGAGCGGCCTTCACATCACCTTCTACGCCTATGGTGAAATCAGGAAGCCTGCTCAGACGGGCAAGTCTGATGCCCTCTTCAGCAGCACGGACTTCGGCCTCCATGGATTTCAGCTGGGGATTATGCGCCATGGCGATTGCCAGAAGCCGGTCGGAATCCACGTCGAGCGGGGTTGAATCAAACTTCGCCGGCACAGGCGGATCCGGCTGTTCGGCGGTCATGCCAAGTGCGGCTTTGAGTTTTGACATAAGGGGATTGCGCGAATCTGAAAGGTTGGCAATTTCAGTTTTCAGGCGTTCCTGTTCGATCTGCGCCCGAAGTACATCCTGCAATGTAACCTTCCCGGATTCATTCAGTGCACGTGCGATTTCCTCAAATCCGTTCATCAATTCCAGCATCTTGCGGTTGATGCGGATGCGTTCCTCGAGAAAGTGAAGATTGTAATAAGGTCTTTTGACATCGAACGCCGTCTGCAGCACAGCGCTTTCAAAGGCGTAATACCGGGCCTGGC
>JBAYFV010000195.1:0-7265 GCA_041666985.1 Victivallales bacterium | reverse complement strand
TCTTTTCTTCTTTTCCGGGGTTTTGGCCGTGGAATCTGAAACTGGCTCAGGCACTGTGGTGTCCGGGACAAAAATGAGCTTATCGCCTGAAAGCATGACATCTACTTTCGTATTTTCGGTAACGGCCCCCCTGAGAATTTCCTCGGCAAGCGAGTCTTCGAGATACTGCTGGACAGCCCTTCTTATCGGCCTTGCACCGTATTCGGGCTTGTAACCTTTTTCAATGATGAAATCCAGGACTTCCGGCGCAATATCCAGGACAAGATTCCTGTCTTTCAGCCTGTTGGTGACCTTGTTGATTTCTGTGGACACAATCTCCTTCAGATCATCCCTGTTGAGTTTTCTGAAGACGATTATTTCATCTACGCGGTTCATGAATTCCGGCTTGAAATGCTTTTTGGCTATTTCCACCAGCCGGTAGCTCACCTTGTCAAAAGATGCAGCATCAAGCGAATCAGTATCCGTGGCGAATCCGATTCCGCCGCCCTTCATAATCTGTTCCGCACCGATATTGCTCGTCATGATGACGATTGTATTCCTGAAGTTGATGCGCCTGCCAAGGCTATCGGTGACCTGCCCTTCCTCCAGAATCTGAAGGAGGAGATGCATCACATCCTGATGGGCCTTTTCAATTTCATCGAAGAGCACCACCGAATACGGGCGTCTCCTGACTTTCTCGGTAAGCTGTCCGCCCTCGTCATGGCCGACATATCCCGGCGGTGAACCTATCAGTCTGCTTACATTGAATTTCTCCATGTACTCCGACATGTCAATCTGAATGAGGGCGTCTGGATCGCCGAACATGAATTCGGCGAGCGATTTTGCGAGAAGGGTTTTCCCCACGCCTGTCGGGCCGAGGAAAATGAATGAACCGATGGGCCTCTTCGGATCCTTGAGATCGGCACGTGAACGGCGGAGCGCCCGTGAAATGACCTTGATCGCATCCGCCTGCCCTATGACGGTCTTTGTGATTTCCTTTTCCATTTTGAGAAGGCGTTCGCTCTCTCCCTCCTCCATCTGCTGTATCGGGATTCCTGTGAACTTCGCAACCACCTGCGCGAGATCGTCCATGTCAATTGTCGGCACTTTGTCTGACTGCCCCTTCTCCCAGGATTCCTTTTTCCTGTCCAGTTCGGCCTTCAAGATTTTCTCCTTGTCCCTGTGAACGGCGGCATCCTCGTATTTCTGTGCGTTTATGGCCTCTTTCTTCGCTTCCTGAGCCTTGGCGAGTTCGGCTTCGAACTTGCTGAAATCCGGATTGTCATCCATGACATTTATACGGGCCCTGGCGCCGGCTTCATCCAACACATCAATCGCCTTGTCCGGCAGGAAACGTCCGGAGATATAACGGTCGGAAAGCCTGGCGGCGGCCTTCAATGCGGCATCCGTGAACTTGACGTTATGATGCTTTTCATAGTTTGGGCGAAGCCCTTTCAGGATTTCATAGGTGTCCTCCACGCTGGGAGGATTTACGGTAATCGGCTGGAACCTGCGTTCGAGGGCGGCATCCTTTTCAATGTATTTCCTGTATTCATTCATTGTCGTGGCACCGATGCACTGGAGTTCGCCGCGTGAAAGGGCGGGCTTGATGATGTTTGCAGCGTCCATTGCGCCCTCGGCCCCGCCGGCCCCGACAAGAGTGTGGAGTTCGTCAATGAAAATAATCACTTTGCCGGAATTTTTGATTTCATCTATTACGGCCTTGATTCTTTCCTCGAACTGTCCGCGGTATTTTGTGCCGGCAACCATTAGCGGAAGGTCAAGTATGAACACTTTCTTGTTCCTGAGTATTCTCGGGACTTTTCCGGCATTGATTGCCTGGGCGAGTCCTTCGACAATCGCGGTTTTGCCGACACCCGCCTCGCCGATGAGGACAGGATTGTTCTTTGTCCTTCTGCAAAGAACCTGGATCACGCGCTCGATCTCGTCTTTTCTGCCGATGACGGGGTCAAGTGCGTTTTTCGCGGCAAGTTCAGTAAGGTTTCTGCCGAACGCCTGAAGCGCATTCATGGCTTCGGCGCCCTGCGTGTCGGTTTTCGCTCCCGGAACCGCTCCGCCCTCGAAGCCCGGCAGATAATTCGGGTCAAGCGCCTTGATGACTTCCTGACGCACCTTGTCAAGGTCAATATTCATATTCCTGAGGATTCGCGAAGCCACGCTTTCGCCTTCGCGCAACAGGCCGAGCAGGAGGTGTTCGGTACCGATGAAGTTATAGTTCATCGCCTTAGCCTCCTTGGCGGAAAGTATCAGGACTTTTTTAAGCTGCTGCGTGAATGGCGGAGCCCCCTGCTGCTGGGTGCCGCCGCCGGTACCGGAATTCTTCTCGACTTCAATCCGGAGATTGTCAAGATTGAGCCCCATTGACTTGAGTACGGACACGGCGACGCCCTGTCCAAGCCTGAGAAGTCCGAGAAGGAGGTGCTCGGTGCCCACATAGTCATGATTGAAACGCTGAGCCTCTTTCTGGGAGAGGACCAGCACCTGTTTCGCACGTGCGGTCAGTTTCTGCATTTCGTTCTCGAAATTTCCGTCCTGATTATTGATATCGTTATTTTCAGCCATATATGTAAGCCCCTTGGATTTACGGTTTAATATTCTTCAGGTGAAAACATACGGATAAATGGAGTTTTTTCAACCTGTTATATTTTTCGGAGCGAAAAATATTATTTCCGACCGTATATTAGCCTCTGTAAACAGTTAAATCTTGTGTTTTAAACGCAAGGTTTTTCCGTATCCATCTAATATCGTTTATGTTACAGTGTCAAAGCGTCATCGTGATTTTCCTTCCGGAAATCACTGTGTCAGAGTGTCAGAGAAAAACTTTGACACGCTGATACTCTGACACTTTGCTTCCGGCTGCGCCGGGTTGGGGAAAATCGGGATATGGCCTATGATTAAAAAAATTGTCCTGTACTTCTTCTCCGGAACCGGCAATACGCTGTTCGTCTCAAAAATATTCGCCTCCGAACTCGGCAAATACGGGATTGTCGCTGAAATCATCCCCCTCCCATGCCCTGTTCCGGAAAAAATTCCAGACGACACCGTCCTCTGCATCGCCTTTCCAGTTTATTCACAGACGGCTCCGCCATTCATCTGCGACTGGTTGCGCAGTCTTCCTGAAACGGAAAAAGGAACACCCGTAATAATGATTTCGACCCTTGCCGGATTTTCCGGACTTGTGAAGGGCCCGTTCTATCATCTGCTCAGGAGGAAAGGCTACAACCCGCTTGCAGTCAGGGAGTTCACAATGCCGCCGAACTATTTCCACAAGCACGGCGAAGAAAGGAACTCGCAGATCAGGGAGCGTGCGAAACTCGCAATTGCGGATTTCGCAAGGGATGTCGCCGAAGGGAATGTGAAATGGCCGTGGCATCCGCCATTCCTCAACATCCTCCAGTTCATCGTGCAAAAGATGTTCCGTCACGGTGGAACCGGATGGCTCGGGAAAGGATTCAGGGCCGACAAGGCAAAATGCACGAAATGCGGACTCTGCGTGAAGCTGTGCCCGGTTGGCAATATAAGCTTCGCGGGTGACGGATATCCCGTCTGGAACAGAAAATGCCAACAGTGTTTGCGATGCATCACATACTGTCCGACGGGTGCGATATCCAACCGCAGGATGCGCCTCGTCGCATATCCCGGCTACAAGTGCCCGGAAATCAAAGCCGCGGATCTGATTAAAGGGAAACTCTAGCCCAGCCGCAGACTTTCACTGACTTTTGCAATTACATTCATTGAAAAAATCAGTTTTCCGACTAACTTTGTGCCTTTGCCCCTTAGGGGCTTGTTGCACAGCACCTGAGCATGAGACGTGAAAAATATCTTAAAACATCTGAAGGCAAAAGATTTTTGAAACAGCAAATCAGGGACTTACTGGAAGAATTGAATTCATAGTTTTCGCGGAGAGGTGGCAGAGTGGTCGAATGCGGCGGTCTCGAAAACCGCTATACCGCTTGCGGTATCGAGGGTTCGAATCCCTCCCTCTCCGCCATTATAAATGAGGCTAAACAGACCAAAAAAAGACCGCAGGATAAAACCCTGCGGCCTTTTTTATGGTATCCTATCGGATATCCCTTGCGTCCGGCATCTTGGCGGTTTATGAAATATTCAGCTTGGCCAAAAGATCGGCCTCCATTTTCTGGAGCTCAAGCTTCAGTTTTTCTTTTCTTGACTTGCCGGCAGGATTCGGCTGTGAACCCGCATGCACTTTCTTCAACTTGCCTGGAACCTTGCTGTGTACCCCTCCCGGTGCATGGGAACCTGCATCGCGAGAGTCGGATTCGCGGGAATCTCCCGTTTCCGGCACGCACTTCAGCTGACGATCCTTGAAGTTCGCCTTGCCGAGATTCTGCATCAGGGTTTTCTCGTTGCCGCCGCCGGCTATTTCGAAGATGCTGGACTGCTCCATGATGCGGATACGCCCGAGCTTCATCATCGGACCGTGCGTTGCGCGATTTATCAGGCCGATCAGCACAGGCACAGTGAGGCCGTTGAGCTTGCCGACATTGATCCGCAACTTGCACATCGGACCGAAAGATTCATGCGAAGGCCTTTGCCCTTCACGCTGTCCGCCGCGATCATTGCGGTCTCTGCGATCGAATCTGTCGTCCCGGTGTCCGTGTCCGACATTGACATTCAGGTCGGGAGCGTCCTTGTAATATTCGAGGAAGCCGTTGAATTCACCCAGGACGAACCGCTTGACGAGTTCCTCGCGCGGCATGTCTGCGAGGATTTCGTTTATCTTCGGCAGATACGGCCCGAGTTTCGCGGTTTCGGCGATATCAATCCCTTTTATTTTTTCGAGCAGCCCCACCAGATGGGTTTCGCAGACCTGGCGGCCGGTTGGAACTTTTTTGTGTTCGAACCGTTTGTTCATGATCCTCTCAATGGCGCGGATCTTGTAGTCCTCGCGCATGTGGACCAGGACGATGGAGATACCGGCCTTGCCGGCGCGTCCGGTGCGTCCGCTGCGGTGCGTGTAGACATCCGGGTCACCGGGGAGATCGTAGTTGATGACGTGCGTCAGATCGTCCACGTCCAGTCCGCGGGCCGCGACATCCGTGGCGACAAGAATCTGGATGTTGCGCTTCCGGAAATTGCCCATGACACGGTCACGCTGATCCTGCGACATGTCTCCATGCAGAGCGTCGGAGCTGTAGCCGTCGGCCATCAGCTGGCTGGCGACATCCTGCGTTTCGAGGCGTGTGCGGCAGAAAATGATTCCGTAGAAAACCGGGAGGCAATCTATGATGCGCTTCAAAGCGTGATATCGGTCGCTGGCATGGACCGTGTAGCATTCATGCGTGACATTCGGGGCGCCGGCGTTGCGCTGTCCGATGATGATCTCCTCGGGGTCTTTCATGTATTTTCTTGCGATCGCGGCGACCTGCTTCGGCATCGTCGCGGAAAAAAGCAGTGTGCGCGCGGTGTCGGGAACCTCCTTGAGAATGCTTTCCAGTTCATCCTGGAATCCCATGTTCAACATCTCGTCAGCCTCATCGAGGACGACACGCTGCACTTTTGCGAGATTCGCACTTTTGCGGTTCAGCAAATCCTTCATGCGTCCGGGAGTCGCGACGATGATATGAATGCCATGTCGCAGCGCCCTGATCTGATCATATATGGGGGAACCGCCGTAAACGGCGAGAACCTTGAGGTGCGGCGCAAAACGTCCGTAATCCGCCAGATCTTTTGCGATCTGCAGGCACAGTTCGCGCGTCGGGCAAAGCACCAGCGCCTGCGTCGCCGGGTTTTTAGCGTCTGTAAGCTGGAGCAGAGGCAGCCCGAACGCCGCCGTCTTCCCGGTACCGGTCTGAGCCAGCGCAACAACATCGCGCTCACCCTTTATAAGCATCGGAATGACCTTCGCCTGCACAGGTGTCGGCGTAGTGAAACCCAGTTCCACAACTCCTTTCATCAGTTCCGGCAAAAGTCCAAACTCTTCAAATTTCGTCATGATCATCTCCTGAGGATTATTAAAATGTAGCGCAGGCGCTTGTCACGTAGTATGACTGTGATCTTACCTGTTGCCTTAAAATACAATTTCCCTATGCGGTTAAGTTAAGTTGACAGAAAACCATAGAAGGCTTAAGCAGGGCATATCACGTGCAACAAGCGCCGTTAGTTTATCGGCAAAGCACCCAGTCATCCGCTGACGGTAAAACTGATAGGAATTTTGATTTTCATATTGGCGGGAAGAGGATAGCCTGTGCCGGGGCATAAATCAAGCAGGACAGGACAGAAACACCGGTTTCCATCCCCTTCCCCGCACATATTGGGCTGGGAAAGGCCAAATGGCGGGGAAATTATGGGACAGCAATGATATTCCGCATTGAAAATGAACACAAGCAAATGGATATTACCGTCTCCAAAACGCAGCTTACGGGAATAAAATTTCGGAGAAAACATTTGAAAATACTTGCGGCCACAAACAACAGACATAAAATCGGGGAATTCCGGAACATATTGAAGGATACGGGAGTCCGGATTATCTCTCAGGATGAACTCGGGAGGGAATTGCCGGATATCCCCGAAGACGGCGAGACATTCGAGGAGAATGCCAAAATCAAGGCTCTGGGTTTTGCGAAATTCGCAGATCTAACCGTGATTGCCGACGACTCGGGCCTTGAAATCAAGGCTCTCGACGGCGCTCCGGGCATCTATTCCGCAAGATACGCGGAAACAAATGACAAGAGGATCGCGAGGGTGCTGAGGGAGCTGGAAGGGGTGAAACGGGGAACCGGGAAATCCGCCGGCGACAATAAACCATGCCGGACACAGTTGGAGAAACGGAGATTAAATTCAGGAAAACTGAATAAGGTAAAAAATTGGAAAACCAGCGGCCAACAGCCAGCGGCCCGTTCAACAAGCTCAGGGCAGGCCGACGATTTTGACGACCGGACCGCCCGTTTTGTGTGCGTGATCGCGCTCGCCAATCCGGAAAAAGTCATTGCGACATTCCGCGGCGAGGTTTACGGCAGGATAGGATATGAACCGAAAGGGAGCGGCGGGTTCGGTTATGACCCCGTCTTTATTCCCGACGGCTATGACAAGACATTCGCTGAACTGGGAGCCGACATAAAAGACAAAATCAGCCACAGGGCGAACGCCTTGAAGAAGCTGGATGAGTTTCTGAAACTCTGAGTATCCCATTAGCCATGAAGAAAATTTTTCCGGAACGGAAAAATTAACAAGGAAATAAATATGGACTGTTGCAGAACTTTTTTCTTACTTATGATTCTGGCGTCTGCCCTGATGCCGGAACT
>JBAYFV010000194.1:0-7297 GCA_041666985.1 Victivallales bacterium | reverse complement strand
ATATTCCATCGCCTCCCGGTTCTTGCCGGATGCGGCGTATTTGCTTGCAGCTGTAAGCATCACTTTTGTATTTTTCTTGTTTTCATCTTTTTCCCTAACGTTCCCGCTGTCGTAGTCTTTAAGGTTTACGTATGCGATAGACGCCATCGTACGGTCGAAATAATCAAGCGTCCCCCTGTATCCGGAATACCTGGAATCAGGAGGCAGATAGAGATTCCAGCTTATGTTGTTTAGCGGAATATTGAATGACGGGCCGTTGTAGATCTGCCAGCGGGGCGACCAGGATTTGTCCGCCTGAAGCGAATAGATTATTTCAATGTTCTGGCTGCGCCCCCCGCCCGAAAGACCCTGCCGGAGCGGAATCAGAATGTTGCCTTTCTCCTTCGCAACATCCACCGCCTGGCTGTCAATCAGAACAGACCACATGCTGCTCCCTTCCGGCAGTTTCATCTCCAGGAAATTTTCATTCCCGTTGTTCAGGGCGATCTGTACGGTTGTGATGACTCTTCCTTCCCGGGAGACTACGGAAACGATATTGACCGCCTTAATCTGGGCTTTGAGCTGTTCGGCGGCCTTGTGCCTGACAACGTCGAGTGTCAGCGAAAAATCATTTCCGACCGTCCTGAAGCACATCACCGCATTTGACAGGTAGTCAACCTTGAAGTTCGATGATATTTTCCTCACGTCAAACTCGGATATCTCCCCGGTTTTCCCGGCAAGTTTCACCTGAAGCGAATCCTCGGAGAGGACTGCGAGATAACCTTTCTGCAGTTCCGTGCCTTCTGTCAGGATCGAGGCGATTTTCACCTGGGCATTCTTTTCATAAGGCTGGCGGTAATGCGCCTGAAGCCTGTATTTCCCGCTCGCTTTCTGGTGAAGTTCTATTTCCCAGAGGTTCTTTCCAAGATTCTGCGTGCCGGCGATGTTTTCACCCGTGAATTCCGGGGTTTCCGCGTTTTCCGGCAGCCGCACCTTGAAGAATTTCACGCCCGCGTTTTCGATTGTGTAACGGAAATGGACATCGTATTCGACAACCCCTTCGGTGACTTTCCCGATCTGCAGTACCTCCGCCTGCACCCATGGGGAAATCACGTCAAACCAGACCTTAAGCTCCCAGTCGGATCTGACGATTGAGAACCTGTGTGCGCTTTTGTCTCCGCCCTGCGCGAACCCCTCGGTCTTGATTTCCAGCCCCTGCCTCGAGATGATGTCCATCCTTGTCCCGCGTTCAACGGTTATCACAAGATCCCCCTTATGCTTCTGGGCGCCGATAACCGTAACCTTCGGGATGGCCATTGATTTTTCGCGTTTTCTCTCAAGCATGGTCAGCTCGATGTGAATATCGGTAGAGCCGATGACGCTCTTGTCGAAATGCACGAGCAGACGGTGGACGTTCTCCTCGGAAATCTCGTCCCAGTGCTGGACGTTCCTGCCGGTGACCTTGTCAATGTCGAAATTGTCGGGAATATCTATTGACACGGAGAAAATTCCGGCCTTGGCTATTTCAATGTCCAAGTCGGATATCAGGATTGTTTTTTCCTCTTCGAATGACACTTTGCAGTTTTCCCTGACCCTCAGTTCGGGTTCTACCGCAGTTGCCTTCACGGTTATGGAGGCCGGAGGCTTGTTGTATCTGAAAGCCTTCTTGAGGTTGGCGCCGGCATCTGCGAACTTCGCAGTGAAATCATTGAGATTGATGCTGTTGAACCCGTCGAGTTTGTCGTCAACCAGCACCTGCACGTTCGAGTCGGCGCTAACCCCGACGGTTCCGTACTGCTTGTCGGAATCCCTTACCGACAGGGTTCCGATTTTAGCCCCATACGGCAGATTGCAGTTCGCAATCTGCGTGACGACTGCGGCTGTGAAATTCCCGTGATGCGGCTGCGAGAGGAAAATTTCGAGCAGATGGCTTTCTTCGGTGAAGCGCCAGGCGCCGAGATCGGGGGCGTTCACAGATGTCACCCTCATGTTTTCCGGGACTTCAACTGCGAATTTCGCAGTCTCCCCCTGCGCGACCTGGAAGTTCAGGAGATATTTTGTCTCCACGAACCCGCTTGCGAATTTCGCAAGTGCGTCAATGCTCGTGAAGAACACGGTTTTCTCCTTTTCAACTTTCCTCACCAGGGGACGCAGTTGGAACACCGCCTTTGAGCCTGGGGCAAAACTCGATTCGGCGCTGCAGAGGTTGTTCGCAAACGACGATTTGAAAGACACTGCATCGTCAGATTTTATGTCGATATTCTCCCTGTTCATCTTGACTGAAACGGAATTCCTTTTGCAGGCGGGGATGTTGAGGGGGAAATTGTAACTGCCGCCTTTTTCCTCGGTTATGGGAAGAAGGAAACTGATTTCGAATTCGTATTCTCCGGAGCTTTTGGCCTTCAGCATGTAGTTCTTTCCACCACGCATGATTTCAATGTCGGGAACCTGCGGAATTGCGCCGGTGAGGATCGCAGGTGCCGGAAGGAGCGTTATGACACCTTCCCCTTCGGCCTTTATCATGTAGCGGGCTGTTCCGGTTACCGCTTTGTCATTGTCGGTTATTGTTGCGGAGATATTGAAATGCACTTCTTCAATTGAGACCCCGGAAACGGCGGAGCCGTCTGAAAACGGAATTAAAACGCAGAATGCCATGCATGCGGCGGCAATGGGCCTGCACTTTTTGAAAATCATACGCCACAGGCTGAATGACAGGACGATCGGGACTAGGACAGCAAGCAGAAACGCCGTTATCGCATTAAGGTAAAGCCACTGTGAAAGGGAATATGTGAGGAAGGCCAGCCCGAGAGAGAGGAGCAGGGGTGACCTGATTCTTCCCGAAGACAGTCCGCCGATCGAAAGGAACGCCAAGCCGACAAGTCCGGTGAAAACCGCAAATCCGACCTTGAAGATGGAGAAGGCCTTCATGTCCGACATGTAAACTTCAATTTTCGGCGTGTCCTGCGGAAGACTGAAAAGGCGTGTGAATTCGCATGTGTTGACGGGTTCCGGCATGAATTCCAGGTTGACTTTGTGATGATGCCGTTCGAGGACTGCGCAGGTGAAAAGGAGGACTATGCCTGTCAGTATGACTGAAACAGAGGTTGTGAGTATCCTTAGTTTTCCGCTGGACCAGCTCCATGCCAGGCTTGCCCCCAATGCGGTAATGGCAATCCACGGGATCAAAAGCATGGGGTTCATGAAGCGGTGGATCCATGCCGAAAACCTTGTCAGGATTCCGGATAGGCCGATCCGTTGCGGATTATGCATGGGTGTCATGTTGCCGCCATATTCGGTGAGGTTGTAGTTGTCTGGCACCTGCACGATCCAGCGTGAGAACATTGTCTCAAGGTTTAGGGATGGAGCGGAAAGTTTCAGGTCGGCGGATTTCCCGAGTTCACCGTTTTTCTGGGCGTAGCTTATTTCAACCCTGATCGGATCGTCGGTGTTCTGGTTACGGGGCAGGGGAATCAGGTATTTGCCGGTGTCCGAGGAGGAAACGCGTTTCTTGTCGCCGTTGACTTTGACTGTCCAGAGTTCGGACTTTTCCGGAAGTTCCATGGACAGGAACTGGAGCGATGAATTTTTGATCCGGTATTCCGCTGTTGTCACCGCCTGTCCGTTGCGGTCAATGCTTGTGGTGTATTTCGCATAATCTCCGGCGATGTTTATCATCTGCTGGGATGAATAGCCTGAAATATTGAGGTCGATCCAGTGAGGGGCGCTTGAAAAGCGAAAGGCCTTCAGGATCGGATTCTGCAGGAATCCCTTATATTCGCCCGGTATCTCAGATGCCTCGATTTCAATTACGCTGTCGGCGTTTTTCAGCGTTGAGACTTTCAGGTTACGGACACTTGTCAGTGCGATGAATCCGCTTTCGGCCCCGGTGCCGGAAGTGTTGATATCCCCCATTTTGTAATTTGTGTCCGAACCGGAAAGCGGAGTTTCATAGGTCGCGAGAAGCGTGTAATCACCGAAAACTTTCTCCCTGAAATTCACCTGCCATGTCTGGAATCCCGGATTGTCGTCAAGCATCTTCCAGTCGATTATGTTGCCGCCCGTGAACTCGAGGTTTTTGAGGAGCGGATTGACTTTCATCTGAATCTTGTCAACAGGTGCGCCGGAGACATGATAAGTGAAAATGGAGCTTCCATATATGGTTCCTTCACCGACGGAGCCGATATGGAAAACTTCGGAAACGATGTTCACCTGCTCGTGCACCACGTTGACTTTTCCGTCCCACTCCTGGTCTTTGAATCGGAATGCGAGTTGAAGCCCCGGTTCTCTTACAGGAGCGGAGCCTGTGGGGATTTTCCGGAGTTTCTTAAGATCTTCAACGGAAAGGGAAAGTCCGCGGTTTGCCGAAAGGATTATCTGTCCTCCGACACTCTTGGCCTTGTCAATGAAAAAGGAGGGGATCTTTGTGGATGCCGCGTTCTTCATGCTCTTTTCAAAGTTTACAAACAGATCGGTTTTGCCGATGGTGTCGGGGGCGAAAGGGATTTTCAGCCATTTCTGCCCGTCTTTTTCAAAGAGTTCATAGTCATCCGCCTTTGCAGCCCTGCCTTCGACCCTGTTCACCGTCATGTCGCTGGAATATCTTATGAGGAGTTCGCGGAGGGGCGCGTCTTTGATGTCAAGACTGCAGATCGCCCTCACCAGAAGATCCTCGTCCTTGAATGTCAGGACATAATTCAGGTCAACGATATAGCTTGGCATAATGTTGTCGGCGCTTGTTTCCAGTGAATATTTTTCGCCCGAGAATTTGTAGGTGAAAAGGCTGCGCTTAGGAAGATCCTTGGTTTTCCTGCGCAGTTCGGAAACTGACGGGAATGCACTGTTGTCAATCTGGCTGAGTCCCGAAGTCTTGTCGACAATCAGCTTGATTGCGCCGTTTGTGCCGAAAGCGAGATAGCCGTCTATTCTCAGGGTTTTCTGGGGGATTGCCGACGGCAGGGAAAATCTGCTTGGGAAATCGGGGAGGACTTTTTCGGCCTCAACGGCAACGCCGTATGAATCCTCATACTGGCGGCTGAGTATCACAAGCAGGGTTTTCCCCTTCTCCTTGTCATCTACAACTTTCCAGTCCTGTATGTTCTCGCCAGTTACGCTTAGCACATTGAGGTCGGGGCTGATTTTGAGTTCAAGATTTGAAAGCTTTCCCTGGATGACCGTGTAGTTGAACTGGGAATTGAGCTTCACGGTTCCGGGATATACGTCGGCAACCGTGACCGCCTGAACGCTTGTGACAAGGTTTGCGGAAAATTTCTCAACCTGGCTGCGCCAGGTGATTGTCACATCGCCTTCGGGAGGAAGAACCGCCGAGAAAACTGCGCCATCAGCCCCCGTGGCGTCTTTCTTCTCGACATTCAATGCGCCCGGGATTTCCAGTTCTACATCCTTCTTTTTGCTTGTTATCTGAATCGAACGCGCAATAGAAGGAGGCAGACCGAAACTGCATGACTTTATCTTTTTCCTTTCTTCAGGCGGAAAAATCTGGGACTGCTGGACGCTCCTGTTTTTCATGATTCCGATTCCGAGGTCTTCCACTTTTGCGGCGAAGGAGAATTTTACATCGCATTTGCCGGCCTTGACACAATCAAGGACATATGAGCCGTCTTTGAAACTGATTTTAAAATCACCCCGGCCCAGCCAGAGAAATCCACCTCCCTTTATTTTCAGTTCGGAAGAAAGCTCCGAGATTTTCCCGGAGATGAACTTCAGAGTTCCGGGTTCGTCTGCATTGGCGGTGAAGGATAGGTTGAAACTTATGTTATCGTCGTCAATTATCTCGCCTTCAAGCTTAACGCTGTCAACAGTGAATGTTTTTTCCTGCGGAGGTGGCGGCGGAACATCCTGGGCATTGATGAGATGCGTGCCAAACAGTAAAAGAAAACTCCCTAGCATTACTGAAAATCTTTTCATAAATCCTCCTGTAATTTTAACTTTATAGAAAATTTTTCTTGCGTTGACACAAGAAAAATTACTTTACATTCTTGATAAGCGAATACAGCTCCGCGACCTTCCCGTCGTTTCTGTAGTCTTCGCCGATTACTCCCTGAACCTGCCTCATGATGTTTTCGGGATTGGCGATCCCCGGAACATCCGGATAACGCAGGAATTCTGCGAATTCCGCAACCGATGCCGCAAGCCGGAAACCGCATGACGCCTTGTCGAAATTGAATTTCAATTCATGGTAGGCCAGCGGGAATTCCTTTTCCTCTACGTCCATGTTGTCGGCCCTTCTGTAACGCAGCCTTACGATGCAGATCGAGTAATTGATGGGATTGTCAATTGACGCATCGTCATTCCTGGAAGGAAAAGCCTTGTTGAGTTTCATCTCGTAAAGGGCTGTTACTGACTGGCCGGCTCCGACCTCGCCGGCATCAACTTTGTCATTGCGGAAATCAGCCTTGCTCAACTGGCGGTTCTGATAGCCGACCTGGCGGTACTGGCTGACAACCACCGGATTGAATTCGACCTGGATCTTCACATCCCGCGCGATTTCGCGGAAACGTCCGGTGAACTCGTTTACAAAAAGTTCCCTGGCGCTTTCCTCGTTTTCCATGTACACGTAATTGCCGTCGCCTTTGTTTGCGATGGTCTCGAGAAATTTGTCGTCGCCGTCGCCGCCCAGGGCGATTACCGTGTTTGTGATTCCCGTGTTTCTGGCGGAACTCACCTTTGCGAGAATCGCTTCTGCCGAATGCGTGCCGATGTTCGAAATTCCGTCAGTCACGAGGATGACGCGGTTATATGCGCCGGACACATAATGTCTAAGCGCGGAATCGTATGCTGTCACGAGTCCGTTTTCGATGTCGGCGACTCCGGCGGGCATTATTCCCTCGACCAGCTTGATTATGGTTCTTTTTTCCTTGACGGGCAGATAGTCTACAATATTTATGGCGCGGTGGGTGCACGTGAAGACGGCGACCTTGTCATCCGGTCTCATCGGATCAAACAGGAGTGGAAGAGTCTTTTTCACAAGATCCAGTCTGTTTTCACGCGCCATTGAGCCGCTTGCGTCAATCAGGATTGTGAACACGGAGGGACGGCTTCCGTCCGGGCCGAGTTCGCGGGCTTTCACACCGACGCGGAGGGTGTAGTTTTCCGGGCGGAACACTGAAGGCGCAGATTCGAGATATACCGCAAAAGTCGAATTTGAGGGTGAACGGTAATGATAATCAAAATAGTTTATGAATTCCTCGGGTCTGACCGAAAACGATTCCGGTTTCTGTCCGTTCCGCAGAAGCTTCCTTGCCATCGTGTAGGATGCCGTGTCAACATCAATAGAGAATGTTGAGTAAGGTTTCTGTTT
>JBAYFV010000193.1:0-7306 GCA_041666985.1 Victivallales bacterium | reverse complement strand
CATTCGCTAAAAAAACTCTTTTCAACATGAATAAGATGCCTGTTTTCGGCGATTCCCCATGCCTGATTTACGCGTTGAACGGAAATGACAAGACTCCGTCCGGGGTGACCATGCCTAAAAACGCGCTGGGGAAAATGCTTTCAAAAGAAACGAACAACAGCATTGAGGCCATGTCTTCGCCCAAAAACAGATATCCGGCAACTTGCGGCATAACCGCAAAGGTGGAAAAAATATTCTACCGCAGTGAATCGGTCAGGGGAAAAAATCAAATCATCAGTGATTTCGACAAGATGAACATGTTTGTCCTGACGATTCGCGAGCGGATTGAAGAATATGTTTCCTGGCAGCAGAAAATGCAGAAAATGCTCGAAGAGCAGAAACAGGCTGATCCTCAGCTTGGTCCGGTGATCAGTGAACTTGAAAAAGAACTGGCGCAGATTCCCTGGGCGTATGCCAAAGCGAAAGACAATATGAAGACTCCGCCTTATTGCACGACATTGACCGAAAAAACCATTGCGCTGATTGACGCAAATCTGTCCGACGAGGAAAAGGAGGAACAGTGCAAGCTGCTCGGACGGCAGATCCGCACCATCGGCGGCACCCAGGACTCCTTGCTGGGCGTAGACAGAAGTACTGTAAAAGCCTGCCGCCAGTACGCGACAATGAAATTGATGACATCATCAGACGCCGCTGAAAAAGAGCTGCTTAAAAACTTCCGGCACGAAACCGGCCTGATTCTGAATAGCCGGTTTGGCATGGAAGGCAAGTAATGCCGCCCGAAATCCGGCGGAAAGACAGCCTGCGGAAGAATTCATGGAAACTATATTGCCGTGAATTCCGAAAGCGACCGGTCAATACCTGCTTTCACGCATTCGAACTGATCAACCCTGGAAAAACGGGGGCCGTCCTTCAGCCATGTCAGCATCTGGGCGACCTCCTTTTCATCGCCCTGCACAAACACTTCAACCTCGCCATGGGCGACATTCCTGACGTATCCCTTCAGCGAAGGGAAATCGGTGCTCTTGTCCACGGTCGAATACCGGAACCCGACACCGGTCACCCTCCCTTTTATTGAAACCTTATATGCTGTTTCCATAATTTACTTTTTATGCTAGTTTCCATAGTGGTTATTTAATTATACTCCGCACATGCGGAGTATACAATAGAACAAATAAATGGCGCCCGGAACAGCATCAATGGAAAACGTGCTCGAACATTTCGCCGGCTATCTCACCCTTGAGAAAGGGCTGAGCGGAAATTCAATTTCCGCATATAAGACCGACCTCAGGGACTTCATCCGGTTTCTCCGCGAAAAAGGCAGAAATGATTTCAACGACATAGTCCGCAACGACATACAGGACTTCCTTTCGGACTGCAAGCAGCGGGGGCTTGAATCCGCATCTCTGGCCAGACGCCTTGTCTCCGTAAAAATGCTCTTCAGATACATGTTCCAGGAAAAACTCATAAGAAGCGATATCACCGATGTCATGGACTCGCCCAAACTGTGGCGGCTCCTTCCCGACATGCTCTCACCGCCGGAAGTGGATGCGCTTCTCATGGCATTCCCGGCGACCGGCAAAGACGCCCTCACCTTCCGCAACCGCACCATCCTCGAAGTCATGTATTCCTGCGGACTTCGCGTTTCGGAAACAGCCGGACTGAAACTCGGCAGCCTTCATTTCGACCAGGGGATCATACGCGTCATAGGCAAGGGCAACAAGGAGAGAATCATTCCAATCGGAAAACCCGCGATGAACCTTCTGACCCGCTACATCAGCGAAATGAGGCCGCGCCTTCTGGCGAAAGGCGATCCCTCCGGACAAACGGTGTTTGTGTCGTACCGCGGCCAGCCCCTCGACAGGGAACGCATCTGGGCGGTTGTCAAGGAGGCCACAAAAATAGCAGGCATTGCAAAAAGCATTCATCCGCACACGCTCCGCCATTCATTCGCCAGCCATCTTCTCGAAAACGGCGCCGACCTGCGCATAATCCAGGAAATGCTCGGCCATGCCGACATCAGCACAACACAGATATACACACACGTCGACCAGAAAAAACTCATCAGGGTGCACAGGCAGTTCCATCCGAGGGCGTGAATCCCTCAACACAGATAGATTATACCAGGAAACTTAAGGGAAGCTCTGAAAAGATAGGGATGATCATGGAGAAAGTGAAATCCAATTCCAAGGCAGGCGCCTCCTTTCTCTTTTCCATCATGCTCGTTTCAACCGCATTCCTGACCGGCTGCGGGAACGCTGAAAAGGGAAACCCGGAGGCGGGGCCGACTGTTCATGTACAGTATCCTGTCATGGGAACCACGGCTGAAATCAAACTTTACGGGAATCCGGAATCTGCGAAATCCGCAGCCGACGCAATCCGGGATGAATTTTCAGCCGTTGAAAAAGCCTGCAACCGCTTTGATGACGACAGCGAACTCTCAAAGCTCAACGACAGCGCAGCAGCAGAACCCTTCAGATGCGGCGACCTTCTCTGGGAGGTGCTGATCGAATCAAAAAGATTCTATGAGATGACGGACGGCTCCTTTGATGTCACCGTGACCCCTCTGATGGAGCTGTGGGGGTTTTACAGAAAAAGGAATTCGCTTCCGTCCGCCGACGAAATCAGCGAGGCGAAAAAACATGTGGGCTTGGACAAGGTAATCTTTGATACCGTCAAGCACACCTTAAAATTCTCAGATCCCGGCATTAAGATGGATCTCGGCGGGATTGCAAAAGGATACGCCGTAGACCGCGCCGCTTCCGCCGCCGTTGAAAAAGGGATAAGCTGCGGAACAATAAATCTGGGCGGCAATATACGCTGTCTCCGGAATCCGCCCCCGGGCAAAACAAAATACACGGTCGGGATAAGGGATCCTTTCAACAAAGACGTCGTCAGCGGGACAATCCAGGTCGCCGACACTTCCATAGCCACAAGCGGGAACTATGAAAAATACGTGACCGTTGGCGGCGTAAAATACACGCATATCATGGATCCCGGAACGGGAAGTCCAGTGCATGGGATGATTGCCGTTACCGTTGTCACGCCAAAAGGAGTTGATTCCGACGCGCTCTCCACAAGTGTTTTCATAAAAGGAGAGGATTTCGCCCGGAAAGCATGCTCCCGAATCAAGGGGACTTCAATCCTTATCATCAGGGAAAACCCCGCCAACCCCTCAAAACCTGATATGATAAAAACAGGAGGCGTCTGGGAATAATCCGGTTTATTTCGGGCGGATATGGAAAAACAGGGTCTTCCAGTTTATTTTAAGCGGAACCTTATATTCGAAATCGGATAGAACAATAATGAAACCCAATGAGATACTCAGTTTTGATCATCTTGTAAT
This sequence comes from Victivallales bacterium, assembly GCA_041666985.1. Classification (GTDB taxonomy): domain Bacteria; phylum Verrucomicrobiota; class Lentisphaeria; order Victivallales; family GWF2-50-93; genus GWF2-50-93. The sequence continues at coordinate 3,963 of JBAYFV010000193.1, read as the reverse complement.
CGGCAGCGGACTGGCCGGGCTCTTCACGGCTCTTGAGCTCTCAAAACTCGGCACTGTCGCCGTAGTCACAAAGAGAAGCATTGACGAATCCAACACAAAATATGCGCAGGGCGGCATCGCATGCGTCATGGACAACAAGCAGGACTCGTTTGAGGAACACGTCAAGGACACCATGATCGCCGGAGATCACCTCTGCAAGGAGGATGTCGTAAGGCGAATCGTCGAGAACGGGCCGGCCGCCGTCAAGGAGATCATAGAACTCGGCACCCATTTCACCACCCGCCGCGAAATGGGCTATAAGGATGACGGCGCAAACTACGACCTCGGACGAGAAGGCGGACACACCCGCAGACGCGTCCTCCATGCCGGCGACATCACCGGCGAAGAGGTCGAGAAAAAACTCATAAAGGCCTGCCGGCAGACCAAGAACATCAAATTCTTCGAGTATCACATCGGGATCGACCTCATAACTTCCGGAAGACTCGGCTGGCTCGGTGAAGACTCGGTTCTTGGCGCATACGTCCTGGACATAGACAACAATGTCGTGAAAACCTTCATCAGCCTCACAGTCACCGTCGCCACAGGCGGCGCCAGCAAAGTATATCTCTATTCCAGCAATCCCGACATCGCATGCGGCGACGGCGTGGCAATGTGCTACCGCTCGCATGTCCCGATCGTGAACATGGAATTCTTCCAGTTCCATCCGACTATCCTCTACCATCCGAAAGTGAAATCATTCCTGATAAGCGAGGCCGTCCGCGGCGAAGACGCCATCCTCAAATGCATGGATTCCAACGGCAGCCTTGTGGAATTCATGAGCCGCTACCATGAGATGGGAAGCCTTGCACCTCGTGACATTGTCGCACGTGCAATAGACAACGAATTGAAACGGAGCGGTCAGAACTGCGTCTTCCTCGACATCCGGCACAAGGACGAGGAGTTCCTGAGACGCCGCTTCCCGAATATTTTTGAAAAATGCCTCCAAGCCGGAATAAACATGGCGAAAGATCCGATCCCGGTGGTTCCAGCAGCCCATTTCTGCTGTGGCGGAGTCAAAACAGACATCAACGGTTTCACCGGCATCAACGGACTCTATGCGGTCGGCGAAGTCGCATCCACCGGACTTCACGGCGCAAACCGCCTCGCAAGCAACAGCCTTCTCGAGGCCCTGGTGATTGCGAAATTCGCAGCAAAGGACATCGGGTCGAAGATGAAGGCGATCACCGACGCGCGTTCAAGCGGGAAAATCCCCACCTGGAGAAGCGGAAACGCCACCAACTCCGACGAACTCGTTGTCATCACACACAACTGGGAGGAAATCCGGAGGTTCATGTGGGACTTCGTCGGAATCTTCAGGACGAACAAGCGCCTCGAACGCGCAAACAACCGCATCAAGAACATCAGGCGCGAAATTGAAAAATACTACTGGGATTTCCTCATCACCCGCGACCTTGTCGAACTGCGCAACATCGCCACCGTCGCCCAGATCATAATTGATTCGGCAATGTCCAGGAAGGAGAGCCGCGGCCTCCATTTCAATGCGGATTTCCCGCAACGCGATCCGAAAAACGATTACGTGGACACGGTAATACAGGAACCGTATTCTTGAAGTTCGAAAATGCGAAAGTTCTAAAGTGCGGAAACTTAAAACTTAAAACTGACGACTAACGACTGATAACTTAAAAACATGCCCATACGATACAAGATAGCTGAACACGTGGTCGGAATAATTGAGGCTCTTCAAAAAGCCGGATTTGAAACCTACCTGGTCGGCGGCGCAGTCCGCGACCTCCTTCTCGGCCTTCAGCCGAAGGACTACGACATTTCCACCGCCGCCACGCCTGAACAGATCAAACATCTTTTCGGAAGAAGAAAGGTGATGATTATCGGAAAAAGATTCCGTCTCGCCCACTATTACCACGGATACGAAATAATTGAAATCAGCACATTCCGCAGGAAACCCGAAAAAGCGGAACCGGTAATCACGCCGAGCAAGAAGATTGTCTTCCATGACAATGAATTCGGAACTTCCTACGAGGACGCCTTCCGCCGCGACTTCACGATAAACGCCATTTTCTATGATCCTGTCAAGAATGCGATAGTTGACTACAGCGGACGCGGCATGGACGACCTTAAAAACGGAATTGTAAGGATTATCGGCGAACCCGACGAAAGATTCACCGAGGACCCGGTCAGAATACTCCGCGCCCTCAAGCTTGTCGGACAGTACGGCTTCAAGATTTCCCCTGAGACCGAAAAGGCGATGATTGCAAAAATGCATCTCATCTCGGCCTGTTCTCATTCCAGGCTCAGCCTGGAATTTGAAAAAGTCCTGAAAAAGACATCCTCGGATAAAACCCTCAGGACCCTCCACAAATACGGGTTCCTGCAATACTTCCTCCCGTTTTTCCATGAATACTGGAAAACCCCGGAATGTGAAAGCGCGCTGAAGCTTCTTAAACTGCGGAATTCGCGGGTCGAATCCGGACTTCACAGGAACAGCCTTTCGATTGCCGTCGCGGTTATGGCTTTTCCCTTCGTCGCGGCGGCAATGGGCAAACCCGAGGGTTCCACCATATGGAAATATTATTCCGGAATCGAGAAGGACATAAAGAAAATAATGTTGGGAGTCCTCCATCCGCACAGCTTTTCAAAACGGCTCATTGAGTCGGCCGTTTCCGCAATACTGCTTCAGACGGCCATCCACAGGAACAGGCCGCACAGGCGGGTGGCAAAACATCCGAGATACCCCCACGCCGTAGAACTCCAGGAAATCCTGAAACAGGCCGGAATGCTTGAGTAGGCGAAGAAATTGCGAATTACGCAATTCATATTGACATTTTGCAAAGTAAATTCAGGGAACTTATTTATGACTAAGCCGGACACACGCTGGATTCAGAGGTTCAATCACTTTTCGAAGGCACTCAGGCAACTGACAAAATTTATAGAAAAAGGCGATTTGAACGAACTGGAGGAACAAGGCCTGATTCAAGCTTTTGAATATACCTATGAGTTGGCATGGAACACGTTGAAAGATTACTTCGAAATCCAAGGTGAAACCAACCTTCAGGGCAGTCGCGACACCATCCGTATGGCGTTCAGGAGAGGCCTGATTGAAAACGGTGAAGCCTGGATGGACATGATCAAAAGCCGCATCCTCACCAGCCACAGCTACAATGAAGACACCGCCGGTAAAATCGCCCATGACATTGTTTCCGTCTATTTTCAGGAGTTCATGAGATTGCATGCAAAGCTCGAAACGTTGAAATCCAAGGTGGGGTAACCAATGCATTTCGGTCTGAAAGACAGCGTCGTTCAGAAAATCTGCGGTGTCTTTTCCAGATTCCCCCAAGTTGGAAAAGCAGTGCTGTACGGTTCACGCGCCAAAGGGAATTACAAGAACGGCTCTGATATTGATCTGACTCTCTGCGGCGGGGAGGATTTGACTCTGAACATCCTCTACAAAATCATGGAAGAACTCGATGAACTGCTCTTGCCATATTCTTTTGACTTGTCCATTCTTCATGACATCAGCGATCCCGATGTGCTTGAGCATATCCAGCGCGTAGGAGTCACGTTTTATGAGAAGGAAGACAAGAGTCGCCCCGCAGGATGACGGATGCCAGGGGCTGTTCGCCATAGGCTGCAAGTACCGCAAGGAATGCCGGGCTTCCCACTTAGTAGTCGTATTCATTTCACAGTTCTATGTCTTGAGCGTATGCAAATTTTTCCGGACGTTTGGAATTCAGCGGCCTACTGCGGCGGTCGCAGTTTTTATCAATAAGAAACTTAAGTAGTTTGCGATCTCCGAGCGCAAAAAACGAAGAGGCCGATTGCGCCAAGGATGTCGCAAGCTACTCAAAGCAAGTTTCAAAGGAGGAGTCAGGATTCAGAATTAAAAAAACAATATGAACCGAGTTGTTTTATTCTGACTACTGTCTTCTGAATTCTGGATTCTTTTTG
>JBAYFV010000192.1:0-7320 GCA_041666985.1 Victivallales bacterium | reverse complement strand
CCATGAAACAAAAAAGTTTTTTCACAATCGTTGAACTTCTGATAGTCATCGCCATCATTGGTATTGTAATGGCACTGCTTTTACCGGCCCTTTCCAAGGCGCGTGCGATGGCCAAACAGACCTCATGCATTTCCAACCTGCGTCAGATCGGAACCGGAATGCAGCTCTATAAGGCCGATTCCAACATGAACCACGTCCCGTTTGCCTCCCTTCTTTTCCCCGACTACATCAGCAGCAACAAGGTTTACCAGTGTCCGTCAGACCTGAACAAGGAACTTAATCCTTCTTTAACTGATAACGATTCATCGTGGCGCGCGAGGATAGACAATGATTGGAATGAGGTTTATGACAGGCGGAGTCCGGATGGTATTAAAAGCGTTGGGATTTATGGTGCCAGGCATAATGATGCTGTCGGAAATGTCAGTTATTTTTACGAGATGTCTGAGTGTGTCTGTAATTTCGGATTAACAGGAGTATCAAGATCTGATGCTGGACTTCCTGACACATCCAAAACAACGTGGGCAATGTGGAAGGAAGTGCAGTTGAATCACGGCGGCGATGGAACAAATCCGTGGGGTACAGCCTATTCCGTTTCGGCTTTTCCGATATACCGATGCTTCTGGCATATGAAGAATGTCAGAAAATATGCCACATCGATTCCAAACAGCGCGGAACCCGTCATTAACATCACATATGCGGGGAATTACGTGCTCAGCAAGGGGAAATGGGAGGATGGCGTCTGGAGTCCGTGAAGATTTGAAAGTAGCACAGGCCCAGGTCGCCTTCGGCGCCGCCCGAGGCTTGCACGCCTCAGGAGTTGCGGGTAAACATTCCTGCCTGTGATTGGTTTTTCTTGGATGTTCATGATTGCGAAGCAATCTTTTGGAGTGCGCGGTGTCAGCCGCGCTTTGAAATGCATTTAAAGCGGCGCTTACACTCCGCACTCCGAAAGACGCTACGCGTCAAAATAAGTTTACAGAATATAATTTACTGTTTTTTCTCATGAATAAAAATAAACATGATCTATGGAAACCCTTCATCTTTCTTTTCGCCATTGTCTTCTCCCTTCAAGTCCGGGCGACGGATTTCAAGGGGCAGTGGTATCTTAAATCCGGCGACGGCGACCCCCTGCAGATCGTTCCGGACGCGAACGGGGTGGCCGGTGCGGAGTTTGCATTCCCCGGCTACGGCGTAGTATACGCGGAAAAAGACAGGAAGACATTCAGGGCGTCTAAGGATGAGTTCGGCAGGAAGCTTCTTTCCGTTGAAGTGAAGATGGAAGGCGGACGCGAGAACACCGTAAAGGCGAACCTCTTTGTCAAGGACAAGGACGGCATATGGTTCCAGTCGCAGAAAACATCGTATCTCCAACCCGGAAAATGGCAGAAGCTCGATGCTGAAATAGACCCGGGGGCGGACGATCTTGTGCCTGTGAACGGCAACGCGCTGTGGAACGGCGCCTTCGCAGCAAACATGTTCAGTGCCGGCGTCAGTTTATATTCCGAAGACAGCGGGAGAATCGAGGTTCAGTGTAGGAATATGGAGCTGACCGGCGAAAGATCGGTCGCACCTCTCGGAATCATGGAATGGAGCATGCCCGCAGAATGCGGGACTTATGAGATAGCCGAAGGCGGATTCAAGCTCTCAAGGGAATATTTCAATCCCTTCGATCCGGACGAGATAAAGGTTGATGTCCGGGCGAAAAATGCCGAGGGCGGGGAAACAGTGTGGCCGGCGTTCTACTCGCAGAACCACACGAGGAGCCTCGTATTCAACAGCGAGAATATTTCGCCGTCCGGCTCGCCTCAATGGGTTTTCCGTTTTACGCCGCAGGCGCCGGGAGACTATGACATCGGAATCATCGTGGAAGACAGATCCTCTGGAACCGGCGAACCGGAAATCATCAGAAGCCCTTCCAGAAGGCTCAAGGTTGTCAGGTCCGACAGGAAAGGCTATGTGAGGGTCTGCGAAAAGGATCCGAGGTACTTCGAGTTTTCAACAGGCGAATTCTTCTATCCCATAGGAATCAACATCCACACGCCAAAAGACACGAGGAGCGAGAGCAGCCTCAAACTCGGGGTGGTTCCCGACAAGGGGTCATACTCATATGAGGAATATTTTGCCGAGATGGGGAAGAACGGCGTCAATGCTGTGGAGATATGGATGGCGTCATGGTCTACGGCGCTGGAATGGACAAGCGCCCAGAAACAGTACTGGGGGCTTGGCCGCTACAATCTCGCCAACGCCTGGAAGCTGGATCACATCCTGAAATCCGCCATGGAGAAGGGGGTTTACGTCCATCTTGTCCTTGACAATCACGGAAAACTTTCGAGCCACTCCGATCAGGAGTGGGATGACAGCCCGCACAACAGGAAGAGTCCATTTGCGGTGGCGGACGGCGCGGTTCTGGAAAAGCCGGCAGACATATTCAGCAACGAGGATGCAATCCGCTACAACCGCAACCGGAACAGATACATTGCGGCCAGATGGGGTTCGTTCACCAACATCTTCGGCATTGAGTTCTGGAGCGAAATCAATCTCGTCACCGGACATGACAAGGCCTATGAGGACGGCAGCAGCGTAAAATGGCACAGGGAGGAGGCCGAATATTTCAGCAGGCTCGATATGGGCAGGCATCTCCTGACCACCCACTTTTGCTCCGACTACAATCTGCAGGTCAAGCACAGGCTCCTGTATGAGCTTCCGCAGCTCGCATACGTGGTCGCAGACGCCTACCGGGGTGAAAAAGTGGTGTTCCTGGATCTTATGAAAAGGCATTCCGAGGCGCTGAAGTTCTTCGGGAAGCCTGTCTTGATAACGGAATACGGGCAACCCCAGAACCAGACAATCCTGGAAGCTGATGTTCATGCGGGATTGTGGTCGTCTTTTTTCAGGGAACAGGCCGGAACGCCGTTTCTCTGGTGGCACGAGTTCATCCACACGATGAAGCACTATCACCATTACAGGGGGTATTCCATGTTCATGAGCGGGATCGACCCCAGAAACAGGGATTTCGTCTTCAAGGAGGCGGATGTGCAGCCGCAGGCCGCCCCTGAGGGCAAACAGGCCGATCCGGAAAACGGTTGCTACGTTGCCGGAAACCGGGACGAGGTTTACGGATGGGTTTTCAACGTGAAATCCATGATGAGTTATCCGGAGGACGTGTCGGCGCTCAAACCGTTCAAAGGCTGTTTTGTGATGCTCGACATTCCAGAGGCGGGACAGGATTACAGGTTATCATTCTTTGACACCGTCAGCGGGGATGAGATTTCATCCGCCGATATAAAAGTCAATGCCGTCCCGTTCAGGCTCGACATGCCCGAATTCAAGATTGACATCGCATTCAAGATGAAGAGGAAACTGTAAAGATGCGAAGGGATGCAGGCAGTGGCGGTGTTTGCCAGCCTTTGTTTCCCGCCGGACAGGCCGGCAGGGGGTAAAATGAATGACCCGGACTATGGAAAGAGCAATGAAAATATTTTCGACAGTCATATTTGCGTTCCTGATGAGCGCGCTGGCTTTTGCCGCTGATCCGGACTGGCATGAGCCGGACGCACTTTACAGATTTACGGCGACAGTTGAAAATCCTGAGATGATTTCATGTCTGCCTCTGGGGGGTTTTCTGGTTCCGGGAGGATGGTGCAATGGCGTTACGGTCTATAACAGGGCAAATGAAAAACTCGATTTTTATCTCGGCCCCAATGATTTCCTTCTGTTCATCCCCCCTGGAATAGACAACGGGGAAATCCTTGTCTACTTCGGTTATGCAGTCAAACAGGAGGCTCCGCCCTGGCCCGAGGCGAAATTTGGAAAAGTCGGCGAAACTCGCGGGCTTGAGGTGTCTACGGTCAATGCGCGCACCAACAGCATGACTGTCAAGGACAGGGAGAAACAGATTGACGAAAGAAGAAGGAAGCTTGTCGAAAGCCAGAACAAAATCATCAACGGGCAGAGGGAGAAGCTTTTAAAGCTGTCCGAGTCTTTGATCAGATATGCGGGCAGCGGAATCATGACCTTTGAAACACAGCTGAAAGCCGAAGAGGAGAAAACCGCCCGGATTTGCCTGAACAAGGAAAAGGCGCTCCTGGATCTTGTTGAAAAGGGGAGGAAGGAGAAAGAGGACAGGCAGAGGGGGGTTGAAAAATTCTTCGACAAGAACGACACCGTGTTCGGAAAGGGGAGGGCGGAGGAAGTTCTCCTTGAAAAAAATCCGTTCGGCGGAAGGGAGAGCAATATTGCGGCGAGGTTCAGCGGGCTGCTCGTCATCCCCTCTGCGGGAGACTATGCTTTTGCGATTAACTCGACGAATAATTCGCTTCTTAAAATAGACGACAAGTATGTGCTCGGATGGGACGATGTCCACGAAAGCACTGAAAAATGGGAGATGTCTGCGACAATCGCACTTTCCGCCGGACTGCACGTGTTCCAGTTTTTCTATCAGCAGAACCAGGGCAGGGTATTCGCATCGGCGGCATGGAGGAAGAACGAGGGGGATGATTTCAAAATCCTGACTGCGGCCGATTTCGCCCCGCGCGGCATGGAGGCCGGCATCTCCCCCTTCAGAGATCAGAAAGGCGTGGAATATCCGGTGATTTCATACAGGCCGGTGGCGCTTGTGTCATTCGAAAACAGAAAACTGCTGTGGGAGAAGCTTTCCTTGCGCGCAGCTCCGGGCGGAAACGAAAACATCCAGTGGTGCATCAATGATGCGACGGTGGCGAAAGGCCCTTCAGCCGACATGATGCAGGACGAAAAAGAGAACCTGAAAATCACAGTCAGGTCGGATGTCGGCAGGTTTTCCGACTATCCCTTGATCCTTCCGAGACCGTTCAAGGGCGATGAAGTATGCGACCCCTCAATTTTCATCAGGTTCCGGGATCCGTCCTTCATCTTCGACGATGAAACCCTTGAAATGTCGGTTGAGGCGTATTCGGAACTTTCCGAGGACATCGGACTCATACTCAGAACTTCCGCGTCAAAGGCAGGCGGTGTTTTCAGCGACGGCATTGAAACTCTTAATCTGAGGGGGAAAAGCCAGGCGGAGAAATTCAAGTTCGCCACTCCCCACGTCTTCAAAAAAAGTTTCAGGCTGAACGGGGCCGACCTGAAAGACGGGTTCGATGTTGTTTTCAATTTTATCCTGCCGCCGGTAATTTTCGAGAAAGCCGCCTTCAGGTTCATGCCCGTTCAGGAATGCCGCAACCTCAGGGAAACCCGGAACGGACTTGTGGATTCGGAAAACAGAAGGATAATACCCGTTCTCCACAGGCCCGATCTCTCCGAAATCAGATCCTGGGCTCTTTTCGATTACGCCATGGACAAGATTCTTCCGATAAAAAAAGCGCTGATAATCTCCGAGGACTTCGGGAAAAACGGGAACGCCTTTCAGCAAAAAATCGCATTGGAATTCTCGAAACGCGGAATCCGCACGGAATTCCTCTCATGGCGGAAGGACTCGGACGGACAGCCGTTCAGGGAAAGTTTTGTCTCTTTCACGGATAGGATAAAAAACAGCGACGCCGACAAGGCGGTGATCATCCCACCTTCGGTAGACGTGTGGAAGGGCAACACCATGAGGCTTGAGGAAAGGGTGCTTGCCGCCATTCTCATATTGATCAACGGGAATAAGAATTTCAGAACCGTGAGCCTCTGCACGCCCTTCCCGTCGGTTTTTTCAAGTTCCGCCGAGAAAGGAACTGTAGCCTCCGTAAGGAAATTAACGCGGGACTTCGGAACGGAACTAATCGATCTCAACAGCTTCACAAGGAAAAAGGAAGGCTGGCGGAAAGCGTATTGCGAGGATCCGGACGATTCCTCGATAATTGAATACTATCCCGTCGGAATGACCGCTGAAATCGCCGAATTCATTTCCGTAAACCTGAAGTAGTGTTTTTCCGGAAACCGGAAAAATTATCAAGGGATATTATCCATAATCAGGCACAGTATGACATACGGTTCATACGACTGCACGGACTGGGATGACCTGTCTGACGCTCAGGGAAACAATGACGACGGCCTTATACCGGATGACACAGGCTTAACAGTGCCTGTTTTGTCAAAGAGGTAGATGGCACAGTAACTCAAATCATAGGCTTGTCTCAGTTCCCCGATGAGGATTTCCAGAGTCAGATCCTGCTTCCGAACCGCCATTAGCGCCTCGGTGAACCTTGAAAGTCTCGACAATTGCGCCTGCAGGTGATCCGCTTCTACGGCACGACGGCGGACGTTGGCGGAAAAATAACTGACCACAACCGCCGTGGAAATATAGGCGAAAAAAGAGACCCAGTCCTCCGGCGCTCTGTAATCATTTTGATAAGGCTTTGTAAATTTCTTCGGCCATCATGAGATGCCCGGCGCTGAACGGGTGAACTGGTTCGTTGCAGTATGAGTCGGGGTGCTGATATTTAAGCAGTTTCTGGAAGAGTTCGTGCGTCTGGACATGCAATGCCCTGTATTTCTTACTAAGAGTGGACACGGCGTCAATATACTCTGGAAGGATTTTCAGGACTTTCATCCTGAAAGAATCTCCCATCTCATCTGCCCGGCTGATGTAGAACGGATCAATCAGAATCATTTTGCATCCGGGAAGTTTTTTAACAGTGGAGCTTAAAAGCTGATCATAGATTTTAAAGAATCCCTCCGTGGAGAGAAGCCCGTTATCGTTTTCCGCAATATGGCGGTGCAGATCATTTATTCCGATTTTTACGGAAAGCCAGTCTGGATGATGGCTTATGACATCATTATCCCAGCGGTTTCTCAGTTCAACAACGGTCTCGCCTCCTATCCCCCTGTTGATTATGCCTATATTTTTCTGAGGCTCTCTTACAAGCATAATGTCTCTGAAAATGGAAACATAGCCTCTTCCGTATGGTCGGGCGGAATCGTCGCGCCTGCCGCAGTCCGTGATGCTGTCTCCGATGAAAAGAACTGTCTGTCCGTCTTTCAAAACTGTCGCCATATTTAACTCCTTCTCGTAATTCATTTTATTGATAACTACGGATAATATGGATAAGAAACTGCATTTTTCAACACCGAGGACTCCACTAACCTTTTCTCGTTCATAATAACTGCTCCTTCCGTGCTGGAATGGAACTTTTCTTTCGTTCCAAATTGATGGTGGTCGCATAATTCGTTGATAGACAAAATGATAAGGAATCACTTGATCATGGTTTTGGGATGGTTGCATGTTTTCTTCTCGTTATTTTTAGCATATTTCTGAATCCACGAAAATAATTACAGAATAATTATTTTAAAAATCTTTATTTCTACGATGTACTCAAGTATTATTAGAGATAACATTCTAATCAATAGCTAGACGGT
>JBAYFV010000191.1:0-7326 GCA_041666985.1 Victivallales bacterium | reverse complement strand
ATTCTTCGGCAATTTATCCCTTCCGGGAACATACTTGGGGCGAGTTATGACTGCAGCGCTGATGACACCTTCGGAAATCATGTCTTTCATCATGCTTATATTGCTTAAGAGAAGAGCCATCTTCGGACGGTTTTTCGCCTTTTTGCTTGATATAACCACATCTTTCGGCAAGACTATCAATGATATAATCAGGTTGCAGTCGGGGTATTCCCTTATCAGATGATTAAAATAACCCGGATGCATTTGCCTCGAAAAATAGAGCATCTTTTCGGGTGATATTTTCAGTCTTTCGGATTTTACGTCGGAGGGGGGCGGAACCGGGGAGTCTATTGCGACAACTTCCACCTTCCCCCCATCCCCCAGTCCTTCCCTGAGCCCCTCCAGAGACGCATCCAGAAGCGTGTTTTCAAAGGTTTTATCATGTGTGATAATCAAGGCATTAAAATCGGGAGAGGTTTTCGCCAGATGCCGGCCAAGCACAAGTCCTGAAGCGCGTGAATAGAACAATTCCTCTGAAATAACGAGTCCCCCCCCCCTGTCATCCGGACTTAGCGACCTGGCCAGGATGACAACGGTACTGGCGGTAATCATCAGGAGCAGCGCTAAAGCCGGAGGCCCGGACTTCACGTTTCTTTTATTTGCTTCCAGACAGAAAAAAATACCGATTATTCCGGCAATGATTACTGTTATGAAAATAATGTTGATTATCATCTGAGGCGTTTCCCCGGATTGCACCCGTTTTCAATTTTCATATGCTCTCTCCAGAACAATCCGATTGCAGTGCGGGGCGATTCCAACTTACTCGACAATATAGTCCCCATAAATTCCGGTGCAATGAACTGTCATGAATAAATTCCAACGATTGAGATTGTTTTCGCATCAGGGGAGTTTATCATAAATGTCCCGTGCCTTCTGCAGATCGGCCTGGGTGAGTTCCAGAAGGTTCAACACAGGCTCTCCCAGCATTTTAGCGATGATTTTCCCGGTAAAGTCGCTCATGGAGATGAAATGTGAGATGAAAATGATGGCGCCGGGATAGCTGAAATCTTCGCCCATCAGAGGCGTATGATGCCGTTGAATACCCTCCTGCAGAAGGGGAGAGAAATTCCATCGCCGAAAGAGATCATGTCCGACCACGCAGTGGTTAAGGCCGTAGGCCGCCTGTTCATCCTTGACTACCTGCTCCATGTGTTCCGGCAAGGTGCCCATGAGCGAAGCCTGACGGGCGTCGGTGGCGATCATGATGATCACGCGCCCAATATCGTGCGTCAGACCGGCTACGCTGAAAGTGGCGCGCATATGGTCGGGCAGCCCTTTCAGTTCCGCCAGAATCCGACAGCCTCTGCAAATGGCCTGGGAATGCACGACGTATTCCCGCCAGCCTCTGTTGTTGAGAAAACGCAGGTGGACGCTTTCCACTATGGCGGCGGTTCCCACGAGCATGCGAAGCTGTTCGATGCCGATTTGATCCCATGCCTCCTCGACGGTCTCAATCGGCATCTTCACCATGCCGGCATGGCAGGATGAGTTTGCAAGCATGAGCAGTTCGGAACACAGGCCGGAATCTTCTTTCACAAGCTGGATCAGCTCGTTTCGGTCGGCTGCATCCGTTCCTGACGGCGAGAGCAGTTTCTCGACACTATTGTCCAGAAGCGGCAGTCTCTGCACAAGCTTCGATATTTCCATTGAGGTTTCTTTCGCGTCACGCATGGCATCCCCCTTCGGCTTGTCTCTCCCTGATACAAAGGGAAACAGGCTGGAAAGTCTGTCCTATTTCCGTTTCAGCGCCTTGCTCCCAATGTCTTTTCTGAAAAAGCAGTCGCACCAGAATATATTGCCGACGGCTTCATAGGCGCGTGCAATTGCAGCCTTAATGTCCTTCCCTTTTGCGGTGACACCGAGTACGCGTCCGCCGGTATTGACGATTTTACCGTCAATCAGTGAAGTGCCCGCATGGAAGACGACGGCACCGTTTGCCTCCGCTTCTTCAAAACCTTTTATTTCATAGCCCTTCTTATATGAATCCGGATATCCTCCTGAAGCCATGACAACACAGACGGCAGGTTCTTCCGTCCACTCAAGGGAGACGGAAGACAGGCGGCCTTCAGCTGTTTTCAGCATGACGTCGGCGAGATCGGATTTGAGGCGAACAAGGACAACCTGCGTCTCGGGATCGCCAAACCTTACATTGAACTCCAGCACTTTGGGGCCGTCGGAAGTCAACATTACGCCCGCATAAATGATTCCCCGGTAATAAAGCTTATCCTCCCGTATCCCCGTCAGAAACCTCTGCAGTATTTTCTCGTCAATTTCTTTAAGAAGGGCGTCTGTAACAACGGGTGCGGGGGAATAAGCGCCCATTCCCCCGGTGTTAGGCCCCGTATCTTCGTCACCCACCCGTTTGTGATCCTGGGAGGTGGCCAGGGGAGTTATCGTATTGCCGTCGGTAAGCGCAAGAATTGACGCCTCTTCCCCCACAAGAAGCTCCTCAACGAGAACTTTTTTCCCGGCATCTCCGAAAGCCCCGCTGAAGCAGAGTTTCACAGCATCCGTTGCATCCTTTTGATTATACGCAAGGATAACACCTTTTCCCGCCGCAAGCCCGTCCGCCTTTATCACGATTCCCGGTATCCTGGATTCAAACCTGCATTTTAAATAATCTGTCGCCTCTTCCTGATCCGTAAAAGCCCGGGACAAAGACGTGGGGATTTTATGCTTGATCATGAACATTTTTGAATATGACTTGCTCCCCTCGAGCCTTGCGGAAGCCTTGTCCGGCCCGAACACCGTAAGGTTCTGTTTCCTGAAAACATCAACTATGCCGTCGCAGAGCGGAGCTTCCGGCCCGACTACAGTCAGCCTTATTCTGTTTGATTTTGCGAAATTCGCAAGTCTGTCTGTCTCGTTAATGTTTATAGCCACACATTCTGCGACATTCGCAATACCTGCATTTCCCGGCGCGCAGTATATTTTCTCGACGAGCCTGCTCTGGGCGAGTTTCCAGCAGATGGCATGTTCGCGTCCCCCGCTTCCGACAACAAGTATGTTCATGGTGTTCTCCCCTGATTTTTTTAATGAGACCCGGAAGTTCCAGGTTTTAAGTAAGAGATTGTTTTCTTCCGATACACTACCCCGAATCAGGCCTGTTTTCCAGTAAGGGCCCATTGCAAAAGATGATTAAGATTTGAAAATCAACCTGCGGCGACAACCTTGCAAATCACCGCAGAGGAAAATCCCCTTGACGCAAGATACCGGAACATTTTCTGTTTCCTCTTGCTCAAATCCTTTTCCCTGTCAAAGGACAGGTGGCGCTTTTTCAAGGCGTCGGCGGCACGCCGGGCTTCATCATCCGCCGAAAATCCGCGGCTCAGCACTTCATTGAAAATTTCAGGCGGAACTCCGCGCTTCCTCATCGCCAGCCGGATCCGTGTGATTCCGAGCCCCTTGGCCGTCAATTCACTGAAATATGATTCTGCGAAATTCGCATCATCCAGGAATTTCCGTTCCGCAAGGGATGACACAGCTTCATCAATTGCAGCCTTCGGAAATTCCCGTCTGGCAAGTTTTGCCCTTAATTCCGAAACAGTATGCTGTCTTCTGGAAAGCAGTCGTCCGGCGCTTTTCATGGCTTCGTCAAGGGATTTCTCCTTTTCTGGTCTCATGATTTCCCGTATTCCTTTCTGAATTTTAGGGATGTTTTCTTGAATTCGGATATTTCTTCGGGGGAAGGCTGTCTCTGCCTGAACCTGATGTCCATGTACCTTCCCGAAAGTCCCGCGAATTCCGCAAGCATGCCGTCGGGAAGAGGAAAACTCCGGATCCACTCGTTTATTGTCAGGTGCGGCGGCCTCGGGAGATTGCGTTTCCGGACTATGAATTTTTCAAGACTCCTGAATTCATCCTGGAGGGCGCGGGTGTTTGCGTCAAGGCCGGGACGGGGCATCCCCTTTTTACTCCTTTCGCGCAGGAGATGGAAGATCCATAAACCCGCGAGAAGAAGCAGCCCCGGTCCGCGGAACGGGTTCCAGACGAAATCTCTGAGCGCAAAATATCCCGCAGACGCAATATCGGTGACCGCTTTTGCAAAACTGCCCCTTCTGACATCTGACAGCGCCGTCTGGAAAATCTCTTTCATCCTGTCAGACCAGCTTTCCCAAAAACCCATGTGGGCGGAACTTCGCGGAACACCGGAAGGCGGCGTAGGCTCGACGAGAACCCATTTCCCCTCCTGTCTGGAATACGCTTCAACCCAGGCATGCGCATTGCCAAGTCTGGAAACATAATATCTGCCTGAAGGATGCGCTTCGTCGCAGACAAAGCCGGTGACATATCTTGCCGGTATTCCATACTGGCGGAGAAGGAGGATCATCGAGCTTGCAAAGAGTTCGCAATGGCCGCTCCTGGTGTTTTTCATGAAATTCAGTACGGGATCAGTGTTTGTTTCCCTGATATCGGTGCTGTATTTGAAATTCGTCATGAAATAACATGCAAGCCTGTCTATTGCCTCCCTGTCGTTTTCCGGACGCCCGGGAAAAACTGCGGCAAGGGTTTCTGATAAATCTTTTGAAAAGTTGTCGGGCACCTGGACAAGGTTGGAATCACCCGTCTGCATGGGATCGGGAAACGCGCTGTCTTCGGACGGCCCGGGAAGAAAAACCGTATAGCCCCCGTCCTTCTGCCAGTCTTCGGGGATCAGCATTCCATCCTGCGAGAAATTGAGTTTGTCCGCCACCAGGTCAAAACGATTTCCGCTTCCGGGAACAAGAAGCACATCGCTTGAGAATCTTCTTGAGGGATATACGCTGATCCGGTTGCCCGAAGGGGTTTCGCCCCCCTTGTAATAGAAGCTTTTTACGGCAATCACGCCCTCATAGGCGTCGAAGGACATCTTCTGGAACGATGCTCCGGGATTGGTCCATCTCCCGTTCCTGTACTTGGTATAAACCCTCCCCCTCAGATATCCGGGGGGGGATTCAGATTTGGCGCGGAGGACAATTGCATTCCTGCCGCTTTCGATTTCCGGACTCAGCACCCTGTTGAGGTTCACCTCCCTGGGGAAAACCACGTAACGGGAGCTTGTATAACGCCTCATCCCCGCCCTGAGGAAGATGTTTTCAAGTTTTCTGAATTCATTCTCGTACGCCCTGAAAAACTCGTATCCGGCAATTCCCAGGAACACCGTGAAAACAAGTGCGGAGAGAATCACCGCGCGCTTTTCCCGTTTTCCGGTTTTTCCAGTCCGGGAAATCTTTCTCGGCTGGAGTGCGAGAAGTATGAATATTATTTCCAGAATGACCGTCACCGAGAAAATTTTTGTGAAGTTCTTCGTATGCACCGTAAAGAAGAGAAGACTTTCCCCCTGCTGCGTACTCAACGTCACATCGCTACTGAGTAGAATGACAAAAATCGAGAATGATGCGATGACTCCCGTGCTGTAGGGGTTGAGTTCGAAAAATGCAATCATGACGGCGATATAAAGAAGGAAGGGTGCGCTTATGTTCGTTGAAAACACTTCCCCGATAAGTTGGAACCTGTTTTTATCAACGGGAAACGCAAGGTCGAAAACAACGGCCAGCACAAGGGCTGCGACAGTACCGTAAATTATTGAACGCTCGGAGCAGGCAAGTGATTTCCCGATGACCATTGAAATAGCGAGCCCTGCAAGGCAGATCAGTACCACATGCGGAAGATTGAGGGTTGCCGACATCAGAAAAGCCGCAGGCAGGATTATTCCCGCCGCAATCAGCACGAACCCCCTGTCCTTCTTCAGATTTTCCGGTTGAAACTTTTCCGTCATATGTTTTTAACGCTCCCAGAAAGGACGCTCTTGAGATTGAGGTAAACCGCACCCGGAGGCCCCTGCGGAATCTCCTTTTCGTATATGATAACGGTCTTTACGGCAGTTCCCGATTCGGCAAGTCGCCTCACCAGATCCTCCCTTGTCCTGTCCCACTTGAGAAGAATCACGATCGCACTTCCAATGTCGGATATTTCATTGAGTATTTCCTGTTTCAGTTCTGTGAAACATTCGCCGGGGCACGGATCTATGCATGCGAGAATGTCGAGTATGTTTTCAAACTGGGCAAGGCTTCTGCCGGTTTTAAGATGGTATATTTCAGGCCCTGCCGCGAAAATATCGACAACAAAATCGCCTTTGAGGAGATTTTCGGCGACAGCGGCCGAAATGGAAAGAGCCGCTTCAAGCTCATTGTATGAATGTTCCCTGGCTGAAAATATTTTCCTCAGCCTCCCCCTCGTTTTCAGCGATGTGTCTACGATAAGCGCCGTTCTGGAAATGTATTCATCCTGGAATTCCCGGACAATGATTTCACCGATCCGTGCAGTGCTCGGCCAGTGAATGTGACGGGGATTGTCGCCAGTCCGGAATTCGCGGCACCCCATGAATTCCATTGACTCCCCCACCTTGGATATTTTCGGCAGCGCATTCCTCTGGTATCTCTGCCCGACAGGGAGGTTTATGGAATCAAGCGTGGTGTAATCAGGATAAATCAAAAGACGCTGCGGTTCGTTTCCACGTGAAATCCAGCGGAATATGCCGAAAGGAAAAGTTGAATCTGCGAGCGGAATCGGCAGGCTGTATACGCCCCTTTTTTCCGATATCAGGCAGGAACTGAGGTTAACTTCCGTCTTGGATGGAATATATTCGACCGTCGTCTGACCATCGTAATGCTTCAACGAGGAATCCGGAAGACAACTGTCTACGCTCACGTTCCAAACTGGAATCGGGCGAAGATTTTTAATATGATAATCCACCCTGACCGGATTTCCGGCCCTCGCCCTCACCGGTATCTCCCTCCTTATTTTCAGGCGGGGCCTCAGTAAAAATCCGACGATGAAATCACCCGCGAATATCGCAATCAGGGAAAAGGCGAGTATCCTCACCGGATTCTGCATGAGTGTGAAGCTGTAGGAAATCACAAGGAAGCTTATTGCCATTATAATCCTTCCGGCGACAGTGAAGAAACTTGTATAGTAGGCGTAAGTCCATGCAATTGTCAACAAGGTCGGCGAGCGGTATCTCGAATTCCTGACATATGCGGGCAGTTCAATCCAGTCAGGCCCTTCGTAAAAACGCCTCCTTAGATCTTTGAAAAATGTTCTCACCCGCCTCATTTCTCCATTACCCCCCCTCCTCATGGTTTTTCAGACTGTCACGTTTTCAACTTTAAAATCACATTGGGTTGAGGCAATTTCAAAATTGCCTCTTGCTGAAGCAAAACCAACGGAGGGCGGGTTTTCTTACCCGCCGTTTGAGTTAAGGTTTGGCGGGTTGGAAAACCCGCCCTCCGTTAAATTTTGAATTTT
>JBAYFV010000190.1:0-7372 GCA_041666985.1 Victivallales bacterium | reverse complement strand
TATTATTCTGAACTTAACCGTCTATCACCGGGGCTTGTTTGACGCGAAGCGTCTTAAGGTAGGGCGCGTTCTCCGTAACGCGCCGCTTAAGAACGGACGGCTGCGGAGCGCCGTCCCTACCTTGAACACGAAAAATACAATTTCCTAAATTTCCCATACGATCAGGCTTTGTCCTTAAAAGGCATATTCATCTACAATATTTTTCATCAGGACAATCCTCTTTTCCACGGCGTGCGGGGGAACCTGGTCACCGGCATTGGCGATGATGCGCGGATTTGTCTTTGACAGCTCCAGCCATTCCACGACCGCCTTGCCGAAAGCCTCGTCGCTTACATCCGGCAACCACATGCAAGGAGGAACTCCGCCGGAAAGAATCATCTGTTCCCCGGCATCCATGCGACATTCCGCAGGCGAAAGATCTCCTGTCGGTTTCGGAGTCACGGCATCGGCGCAGTCGGCTCCAATCGCGCTGAACATCTTCAATGAACCTTTCAAGCGTCCGTCAATGTGGACCGCCACGTATTTGCCTGCGGCGTGCAGGCGCCGGATTGCTTCAGCATAATATTCCCTGGACCATTCTTCAAAAAAAGACGGCGGCTGGATGTCGCTGGAAAAATTATCACCCATTACTATGACTTCCGCCGGAGACGTACAAGCCAGATCAATCAGTTCCAGGTTGTTTTCATTAATCTTATCCACTGCCGACCTGACGGTTTCGGGCCAGTCGCATATTGCATACATCGCACCCTCGATTCCCATCCAGTAGTTTAGAAGCTGCCCCATCCCGCTGTATCCCATGCCAAGATAGACTACGCCGACGTCACCGATATAATTCACCCACTCGTGATACCTTTTCCAGTCGGACCTGTATTTTCTGGAGGAAAGCACCTCGGCTAAAACCAATAGCTGCTCCTTGTCCTTGACTCCCCACTCGGGGATGGCCCAGGAATAACTGTCCTCTTCCCATACCCTCGCTCTTTCCAGTGTTCCTGACGGGGCGGACATGCGCCAGCGGATTTCGCGGCCGTCGGCGCTTTTTTCGACCGTGATTTTAATGTCTGGCGGATAGACCGTATCATAAAAAGACCCCAGGTTGGGCATGTAAAAACCCACCCCCATTTCCCTGTGGTAGTCAATAAGCTCCTTTTCCGGCTTGTCATAAGTCCTGCTTAAATCCCAGGGCATCCTGTTCCTGTGGTAGAACCAGTGCGACAAATCCAGCATGAAAGGGACTTTGTCTGGTTTTCCGCCACGGTAAACCGAGAGAATGCGTTCACGCATGTTCATAGTTTGTTCCTGTCCTTCCCAGTCACCAGGCGGTCCATCCGCCGTCAACGTTGATAATATGTCCATTGGTGAAACTCGACTCGTCGGATGCCAGATATACTACCGCACCGGACATTTCATTTTGTTTCCCTACTCGTCCAAGCGGAACTTTTTTGTCGAGCCTTTCAATGAAATCCATGCTGCCTTTGTAATTGGCCGGGTTTGGAAAGGGGCCGGGCGACACCCCGTTGACCCGGATGTTTTTCGGTCCCCAGTGCACCGCCAGATATCTGATCATCTGGTTAAGCCCGGCCTTGGCAATGCCGTAGTCAATCGGGTTTGATTTCATCGGAGCATGATAAATCGAAGGATCAGGGGCAACCTGTCCGTACATGGATGAGAAGATCACAATGCTGCCGCCTTTAGGCATCAGCTCGGCTGAATTCCGCGCCAGCAGGAATGAACCTGTCAGATGGGTTGCAAAAGTCTTGTTCATCAGTTCGGGGGTGAATTCCTCAACGGTCAGATTGTTTGCAGCGGAAATTCCGGAAACCATTACGTCGAGAGTGCCGAATGTCTTTCTGATTTTTTCAAAACACGTGGCAATACTGGCGTAGTCACCGCCGTCAACATACGCGCCCTCGAATTCCTGTCCGGGAAACTTCTTGCTCATTTCCAGTACTGTCTTTTCCGCCAGCTCCCTGTTGAAATCCGCCAGGAACAAATCCGCCCCGAGCTCGGCCATCTTCCAGATAATCGGGGTCGCCAGATAGCCTACGGCTCCGAAAAACGCAATCTTCTTGTTCTTCAGTCCAAACATTCCTTCTCCCTGTAAAATTAATCGTGTGGGAAACTGTACTTTAGAAAACCCACAAGCCGGTGTGCTACTTCAAATTGACGATTTTGTTCTTGTTCTCCCGGCTTTCGATTCCGCCGATCACCAGCTGCATCAGTTCATCGGTTTCGCTGAACGGGAACGGATATTTTCCGGAACGGAGGAAATCTACGAACGCCTGCAGCTGCGCTTTGAAAGCATAAAATGTGTCGTTGGAGGTGATCGTTATATTTCCGGCGGTTCCGCTCAGACGCAGCGCCCCGCCGTACTGGACGTCCTTGATGCAGGCGATGACAATGTCTATCCCGCGTTTGTGGGTCATATGCACGATGTTACGCTCGCAAGTCCCGATGTTCTGGATTGTCTCAAAGCCTGGGCCGACGATCGGATAAATCGCCTCCAGCGCATGAATTCCGTAAGTCTCCCACTTTTTAGCCATGGGCATGGATACAAAACGGAGCTGTCCCAACTCTTCGGTACGGCGATGGTACGGCATGAATTCCTTGGCGTACCGCATGCAGCTTGACGACATGACCGGCTTATTTTCCTCGGCAACCCATTTTCGGAATATTTCCAGGTCTTTGCGATTGTCGCAAAGCGGCTTGTCAATGAAAACCGGCAGCCCGGCTTCAATAAACGGCCTGGCGCGTTTAACGTGTTCCCCTCCGATGTCCGTGGCGATAATCACAGCATCAACATTGCCGATAAAATCTTCGGGTCTATCAACCACATGCGGGATCAGCGAACATTTAGCCACCTTCTCCGCATCCTTGCGGTTGTCGCAACAAATGTGCGTAACATTTGCACCGGTTATCCGTAGCGTATCCTTGGTTTCCTTGTTCAGATATGCAGGTATCCCGGCGAACGGACATTCTTCCGTCATTGATTTCTGGTCATAGCCGTTGAATATGGCGCTCCAGCTGAACGGGTGTCCGTTCCCTTCTGTCATGCCGATTATTCCCAGCCCGATTTTATCCGGATTTGAAACAAGACTCATATTGTTTGTCTCCATATTAAAAACTACAGGTTCATATTGTCCAGCGCGCTTCCTGGAGGCTGGCCATTTCATCCCCGGGCAGTTGCTCGTACCACACGCTCAGGAAGGAGCCGTCGGCCAGTTGGGCGGTGGACGGGTAGCCGAGGTCTCGGCCTCCGGCTTTTTCGTCCAGAACCATTGGTTTCCCCCAGGTTCGCCCGCCGTCTTCACTGATGGCGGCGCGGTTGCCATAGGGATTGATGCGATAGCCGTAAGTTGTCAGCAGACGTCCGTCTCTCATTTTCAGGAGATGAGCCGGGAGTCCAATAAGACCGGTATTATGTGGAACGCTGAAGGTCCGGCCTCCGTCTTCCGATTCGCTTTGCAGAATGCAGCCGCCATCCTGCTCGCTGTGATTGCGGATATGGACAATGATCCGGCCATCGGACGCCTGAACGGCATGAGGTTCATGATATGTCCCCAGCGGATCGCCGTGGCGCTGCGGGATTTCGCCGATCCGTCGCCATGAACATCCGTCATCACAGGATTCAACCGCTACCAACATGGGTGCGTAAGGTGTCCCGTTGGGGGAATTAGAGGCCTTCGCATTCCCTACGAACAACAGGCGTCCGTCCGCCAGTTCTGTCGGTCCATGCGGACTGCCCGCGCCGCAGTCTATTTTGTCCGACCATGTCTTTCCCCCGTCGCCTGAGCGGATTATCCATGTCCCCAGTTCGCGGTTGATAATATCGTCGCTGAGCAGAACTCGGATCTTCCGGCAACGTGAGAAGAATCCATCGGTAAATTCCTTGCCAAGATGATCGGTAGACAGAGCCTTGCTCCGCTGTGTCTCGAAAGATTCCAGGTAATGTATCCAGTAAACCGAGGTGAACCAGTTGACCAGAACCGTTCCCTTGGAAGTCTGTAAAATTCCGGCATCACGGTCGTCCAGCGGTCCGTTGACTATGATTTCCGGTTCCGACCACGTCCGCCCGTTGTCTGTCGAGCGGAGCAGGTGCACCTGTCCGAACGGGCAGACGTGATGTTCGCGGCCCGCAGAACTGACAACCAGCAATTCGCCGTTTTTCATCCGGGCCAAGGTCGGCCAGCCATGATAGGATTTGTGAACACTGATGGTCTTGACTTCATGCACTTCAATTTCCACGTTGAACCTCATTGTGTTTTTAGACGAGTCATATGCGATTATCCATTACAATTACGGCTCAGTGTCAATCATTGCAAACGTATTGAAGCGCCCGTCATATGTGATATATTCCCATCATATATGAAATTCGCCAATTTAAAGCCAGCCGGCTCCATTGCCGACTCATCGTCGTTGTCCAAGGATCTCCACTGGATCCTGCGCAACGCACTCAGGAATCCGGACTCGCTGTGCGTGGCGTCCGACTTGCGTGATACGCCAGTTACCGGGCTCAGCCAGCACGGGCTTCACCACCACGACGACTGGGAACTGTTCTGCACGATGCGGGGATCGTTGCGTTTTGAGGTGGCCGGATGCCCGCCTGCGACATTCGCAAGAGGCTCGGTACTGGTAGTGCCTCCGGGATGCCTGCATTCCGCCAGTATTCTGACTCAGCCTGAGGATTTGCGTGTCCTGGTCATACACATACCGAACAGTACCGGGGAGTGCGGGGCAATTGATCTCAGTGGAAATAGCGCCGGCCTCTATTCCGCGCTCTCTGTCGGGCAATTTGCAAAATGGACGGAGCTGCTCGGTGAAACTCCCGGCTCGATCATGGGAAAAGCGGTGCGGGTTGCCGCAGGGGATGAATGGGGGAGGGAGCATGCGCTTGGCCTCGTGCGCGTGCTTCTGTCCACATACGCCGAGATGTCAACCTCCAGCCGGAACCGGAATGAATCCGGAGGACAGCGGGTGTCAGACGCCCTGTTTTTCCTGCATAGCAACTATTACGAGGCGAGCCTGTCGCTTCCGCAGGTGGCGGCGGCGGCGGGGCTTTCGGTGTCCCGTCTTTCCGGCCTCTTCCGCAAGACCACGGGACACAGCGTCCGGCAGACCTTGATAGACATCCGGCTGCGGCGGGCCATGACGCTCATAAAACAATCCCGCTATTCAATCAAGGAAATAGCCCATATGACCGGCTGGAGCAACCAGCTCTATTTCTCAGCCGCCTTCAGAAAGTGCTATGTCTGTCCGCCTTCTTCATTCCGGAACGCAAAGATGAAATGAGCCGGCTGCAAAACTCCGGACATTTCACAGGCTCCCTTGATTATTCCCCCGCCCGCCAATATCTTTCAGAGGTTCCCAGATTTATTCAAAATCAAAAACCCCTATCGGTGATTGATTGATGCAGTATGACGAAGTCACATTAAGATGTCTTGCAAAGAACAAATTCGAATCGGCCCTTGTTTCATTCACGAAACGGCAGATGTTTTTTTATTTCTGCTGCGGCATCTCCCTTTTTCTCCTTCTTCTTTACAGGTGGGACTATTTCATCTTCCTCATGACGGCATGGTTTTCAGTTCTTTATTTCGGCAGCGTACTGTTCAGGGTCGGAGCCGCGCTGGTTTCGCTCCTCGGCCTGGGCGAACGGAAAATCACAGACGCAGAACTCAAATCATCAGATGATGAAAATCTCCCGGTCTACACTGTTCTGGTGCCTCTCTACAAAGAGGCGAACATCGCCAGGAAAATCCTCCGTAACATAATGGATTTTGATTATCCGAAGGAGAAGCTAGACATCAAGATTCTTCTTGAAGCGGACGATATCCGGACTCTTGAAGCCGTGAGATTGTGCGGTTTCGCGGACATGCTTGACGTGATTGTAGTTCCGGACTCGATGCCGAGGACGAAGCCCAGGGCGTGCAACTGGGGCCTTGAGAAAGCCGTGGGCGAATTCTGCGTGATTTACGACGCGGAGGACAGGCCGGAGCCCGACCAGCTGAAAAAGGCGGTGCTTGCATTCAGAAGCTCTCCTGAAAAGGTTGTCTGCATACAGGCCAAGCTCAACTACTATAATCAGAGGCAGAATATTCTGACGAGGTTTTTCACGATTGAATACAGCACCACCTTCGATCTCTTTCTGCCGGGTCTCGAAACGCTGAAGGTTCCGGTTCCGCTCGGCGGCACTTCAAATCATTTCAGGACCGGGATCCTGCGGGAGATAGGGGGATGGGATCCTTTCAACGTCACCGAGGACTGCGAACTCGGAATGAGGATATACAAGAGGGGTTATTCGACGATAATGATAAACTCTACGACATGGGAGGAGGCCAATTCGAAACCATGGAACTGGATCAGGCAGAGATCGCGATGGGTCAAAGGCTACATCCAGACGCATTTCGTACATGCAAGAAGCCCTGTCGAGACATGCAGGGCCCTCGGGCCTTGGGGTTTTGCGGGATTCTACCTCACAGTGGGCGCAGGCGTCCAGATGATGCTGATGAATGTTTTCTACTGGATTGTCGGAATCTTCTATCTGACGATGTTTCTCGTCGGGCTCAACCAGGGATACACTGCGAAGGAGATAATTGTCGGCCCCCACAGTTCCGGAACCTATTCGGGCGTGATGTTTTACGGGATGGATCTGAAGGCCTGGCCCCTGGTTTATTACGGTCCGGACGAGGGCGGGGGATGGGTTGTGCTTTCCATAGTGTTCTTCTCGATCAGCCTCCTTCTTGTTCTTGCAAATTTCCTCTTTGTGGGGATACATTGCCTTGCATGTGTGAAGAGGAGGTATTACAGTCTTCTGCCTTTCGCTTTGCTTATGCCTTTCTACTGGCTGTTTATTTCGTTTGGCGCATGGAAGGGATTCATTCAGTTTTTCACAAAACCGTTCTACTGGGAAAAAACCGTGCACGGTTTTGACGGCGGAGAAAACCCGTGAGAATGTAGCACAGGCATCTTGCCTGTTGAAGAATGAAACGGAGAATCCGCCGTCGCCAAGAGGCTAAGGCGGACGCAGTCGGCGCATCGGAGAAGCGGTGATTAAGAAAATTGAAAAGAAGTAACAGGACGGACTTTGTCCATCTAATTTTAACGCTGAAAGTGTATAGTGAGCCAATTTCAAAATTGGCGAAGGTAGGGCGCGTTCTCCGTAACGCGCCACCTCAAAACGGACGGCTCGGAGAGCCATCCCTACCTTGGATTCGGCAATTTTGAAATCAGCTCAGTTAAAAAACGGAGGATCAAACCATGAAACAAAAAAGTTTTTTCACAATCGTTGAACTTCTGATAGTCATCGCCATCATTGGTATTGTAATGGCACTGCTTTTACCGGCCCTTTCCAAGGCGCGTGCGATGGCCAAACAGACCT
>JBAYFV010000189.1:0-7410 GCA_041666985.1 Victivallales bacterium | reverse complement strand
CACTGACCGTGGCAACCATAAAAAAACACTCCTGTTAATGTTAATATTGTACTGATTTTGAATATTTCCCATATTCCTGCGCAATGCACACGGAACGGAAAACTTCCAGATCCTTTATTTTCAGAATGACTTTGCCGCCTTTCTGTTCGAACTCCGGTTTTCCTGCGTCTGCCGGAAAAACCTTTATTCCTTGAGCTGTCTACAATTATCCCTATAATGTTCCCAATGCCGTTTTATGGACTCGTACTCATCTGCCTGGAGCGGACGAATGGCTGGCACGCAGAAATCACGTGCCTGCATGAGCCACTCTGCCTGGTAGATGCAAGGAACTCCGGCCACCGGAGTACCAAGGAGCATGTCCTCAAATTTCTGAATATAGTTAAAGCGTTGCGCACCATCTGTGTCAACAGCAATATCAGGCATGACAATCCGCTGAATGTCCGCCCTGAATTTATTCGCGGAAAGCGGATCCCCTTTAATGGTGTAAAGATCCCCAGTTCTGGCAAAGTCGCAGAGGTCGGCGAAGTACGGGAACGCAGTGAACTGTCCAAGGATGCTTTCCGGCTTCGCCTTTTTGCCCTCCGCATAAAGCAAGTCAAGAAGACATCTGGCAAGTTCGAATCCGGCCACGCCGCCATGGGTCCGGAGAGCGGCGCCTGCCGGAGTATTGGTCATGCCGTCAACTTTCAGGCCGTCGGCATCGTAGCAGCCAGTGGCATTTGACAGCATTCGCCGCATGAACTCGGCGACCCGCCGCCGATACGCGGGATTGGTCGGGTCGGCCTGGACTGGTTTACCGTCGACCAGCAGGCACTCCTCATCTGGAAGCCCCTCGCGATCCCAGCCGTTGAACCACAAGATCACCTTGACATTTTTTTCATGGAACCGGTCAATCATGCCGCGGAGATCGGGAAACTTAGTGGTGTCCGCTGCTGGATCAGAATTGAGGACTTGCCATTTCGCGTCGATAATGAACGATCCGGGGAGGATGCCGTGCTCTTCCAGGAGGCCAAGCCACTTTAGGCAATTCGCCTGGGTGCAGGAATCAAAATATGCATTGCCTGATTCCATCTCTTTAAAACTCAGGTTGGTTCTCCTGCTTCCCTTCTTGGCGATGGCGACCTGATCATGCCAGGTGCAGTATATCGGCTGGAAGGTCCACGGCTCGTAACTACGGGTGCGCCGGATTACGCCGCCATACTCCTCCAATTTGCGGACATAGTCGCCCACCGCCGCCATGCGGCTGTCGGCAAAGCGCAATACGAGATGCGGCGTCTCCCAGTGCCCATCAACGGACTGATGCCCATGATACGCCAGGGACAGGGCCTGCGTCCCTATAATCGGCTCAGGTGCCCGGCAGGCGGTTCTGGACAGGTGGTTGATCTCGAAGGCATGGAAGTTGTATTGACCAGGTCTGGCAAGGACGCCCACGGAGAGGAAAGGCGAAGTGTCGCCTTCATGGAACACAAAGCAAAGCGGCGCGCCATGCAGGCCGAACCCCCGGATGGTCTCAATAATTTCCTTGTAATTGCCAGCCGCAATTGCGGTGTATTCGCTGGCGTGAAACTCCTGCTTTTCAATGAAATTGGGCATCGGCGAGAACACCTGCGTGAAGCCGGGCACGGAAGCCACCTCATTGCCCTCAATGGTGCCGCGGAAGAAATAGGCCCGGTCGATCCTGCCCTTGCCGTCGATCTCAGTCCAGTACTCTATTTCTTTTTCCCTAAAGGCATAATAGTGTGTTTTCTTCTCCCAGACGGAGGAGTCCGCATCCAGGCGAATGGTTACCGTCGATGGTGTCGAAGAAACGACAGCGATGGTCGGCGGTGTCTGCGAAGCATCGCACTCGTCCATGGTGTCGATCGCGCTAAGCAGACTCATTCCGTAATAAAATGACGGGGTTAGCCGCAGCACCGCCAACAGTTTCCCCGGAATGAACTCAACCGTATATCCGGTGCCGACAACAAGCGTCTGTCCGCCAATCTCCTTGCATGTCATCATGCCCGATATCTCCTTAAACTATTGATAATAATTTTGTGTTTTATGTATACCTTGACAAAACTCCGTTTCCCTCAAATTATATTCCGGCCAGCCTTTGGCGTAATTCAGCCTTTCCGCTTTTCTTCAAACCATCTTTTCATATCTCTATTTCCTTTTCCTCAACCCTGTGACATTCGATTATTTGTTACATCCACTCAAACAAAGAACATCTCCGCAAAGCGGATTCATTCAATCTGCTCCGCTTCTCCTCGTTCGAGACGTGGACGGTACTCGCCGCCATAGACCGCCTGAACTACGCTTTTGGCATCACGATAAACCAACAGTTCCGCCCCCGCCTCGGCGCATGCCGGTCCGAACACATGTTCCAGATCGTAAATGTACGGACGCAAGCCAATCCCGGCCTCTTCATCGGCCAGATAGTCATGGTACTGGTCATCGACAATCGCCGGATAATACAACGCTTTGCCGCTGAGATCGTCCAGATACAGGCCATCCACCAATTTCTCCTCCACCCAGACCCGCCAATCAATGAACACGTTCCCATAGGGCGGACCCCAGTAATCGGTCCGTGGAATTCCAATCACCAGTTTTTTCCCTTTCGGCCACGCCTTGCGCAAATCACGGAGAAACAACGTTACCGATTCTCCCAAAATGCGCCGCCGCGTCTCGTGGGCATTCGGGTTGCGCCAGTACTGCGGATCATTAAAACTAAGACCTGTACGAAGTTTCAGCTCATCATCAACGACATCATTATATCCGTATTGTTCT
Organism: Victivallales bacterium; assembly: GCA_041666985.1. Classification (GTDB taxonomy): domain Bacteria; phylum Verrucomicrobiota; class Lentisphaeria; order Victivallales; family GWF2-50-93; genus GWF2-50-93. The sequence goes on along the minus strand of JBAYFV010000189.1, from coordinate 4,641 downwards.
CCATCCAGCGCAGGCACGCTGTGTGTGCGCGTTGAGAGCATCATGCCGTCAAAGCTGTAGGCATTCACTTCCTCGACCAAACGCTGGATCGTAAACTCACGTGCCTCCGGATAGCGGTATTCCCACACACCGTACTGCGGCCGCCCGAACCGGTCCATGCGGCATATCCCCGGATTTTGTGTCTGCAATTTCGCTTCCCAGGCAAATGGTGTCATGCCTTGATAAAGCACAGAAGGCGGTGCAAAATTATCGAACAGCCCATCCCCCCAATGCCAGGCCTCCATGCCACCTTCGTGGATGGCGTCGATGGCCACCTTGTTCAAATCCCCCTGCGAAGCAAACATGCGTTCGATATTATTGAAATACGCCATCATCAGACGGTGCTGGGGAATGGTCGTCTTATAAATGGACTGATCGGCAATATTAAACCATTTGGCTTTATGATCGCGAAAGAGCGTCCTCCAGACAATGATCTTGTCTTGTTCCGTCTCAGCCAGGAACCGCATGTCCTTGCGGATTTCCTCCGGTGTCGTCATTTTCCCTTTATCGACCGCATCACCCCATGTGATCCGGTGTATGTCTTTCATCCGCTTGAATCCGAACTTTCTCATCACCCGTTTTTCTTCCGTGCTGTACATAAATGATCGTGCCATAAATAATTCCTTCCATAATTATTCTGTTAGATTGCCTAAAAATCGTATGCTATTCTTTTACCGCTTCCATCCATCGTTCAGAGTCTTGTTGTATCTCTACGGAACTGAGCATCCCGCGCCAGACCGAAATGGCGGCGACGCTCATTGCGGACGGCGGCTGCCCCTCCGATGTCATTACGCCGCTCAAGAAATTACCCTCATTTACGATATTTTCCTGCGCCAATGCGGCAACCGATCCCTTGCCGGCTATTTTTCCGTTGAGATAGATCGCCGCTTCGCCGACGCGATTGATTACCGCAGACACATGGAGCCAATCACCCGTATTGGGTCGCTTGTCCGCATCAATAGATACTTGTACGCTATTGTATTTATTCGGGCCGAACGCTTTTCCGACAAGGAGCAGGTAAAAATTTATCTTGCCGTCGGCCACATTTGCCCCGAAACGGTAACCGGGATCAAGATAACTGCCGGCACCATTGCAGATAACGTACGCCTGCCCCTTGTTGCCGGTGATTTTCAGCATGGCTGAAAGGGTGATGTTGTCTTTGCCGAGTGCAAGCGATGTCCTGCCCGCATCGCGGGGGGCGGATATCATCCCCTTGAGTGGTATTGCGACCATGCCAATATCCTTGAACGATGCCGGTGCGGCCCCACCGGACAATTGCGCGGTAATCTTATTGCCAGCGGCATCGGCAAACTGGCCGTCCGCGAATTGCCACTGCAGCTCGCGGGTGACGGAGCGCGTTGCGCTTCCCGGCGTCATGTCCGCCCGTTCGATCTCAATGCCGTTGATGCCGACGCCGTTTTCGAGTTCAACTGTGATCATCCCGTTTTGTACATCGAGGTTCTTTTCCGAAAGCACAACCGCCTTCGCAAAACCGCCCGCATCGGCGAACGGATCAACGCGCTTCTCCCAGCGATGCCCGTTTACCGTTACCGTGATGGAACGCTTGCCGGCGCTTTGGATGTTTGTGTATGTTTCGGCGAAATGGAGGTGGACATGGTACGTGCCGTTCGGCGCCGGAATGCGGTAAATTACTTTTTCGCCGTACGCCTCGGTTTGATGCATGCGCGGCGCATCCGTATTCTCGATGGAAAGATCCGTGCCGCGGTCGGCAATGCTCGCGCCCGTATTGCCGTAGGCGTTGGTTCCAAAGTACGGCTGATCAGGCAGCCAGCGATTCCCCTTCGCATCGGTGAAAACGGTGTTCCCTGCGCAGTCAATAAAGGCATGCCCCGTTGCGTTAAGATCGGCCAGCAGAAGGGCCTGCATTTCCATGAGGGTTCCCTCTTTCCGCGCCATGCGCATATCAAAAGTATTGAGGATCGAAAAGATGGCGTATCCGTCGGCGGCACGCAGCGCCCCGGTGAGAGCTGCGAGCGTGTCTGACGGAATGATTTTCTTCAGCCGTTCATATGCGAGAATTCCGGCCGCTTCCCTCTTCACCTTTTCCATAATGTCGGGTGCGAATGAAAAATCGCACCTGACTTCCTTCATCTTCCCCATAAGCCGGACAATCCTGATGTCGTTCGGCAGAAGATTGATCGGGAATCCTCCTTTTTGCTGCTCAATTTCCTTGTCATACACGCAATCGTAGGCCTTGCCGTCGTATTCAATATGGCCGCTCGATGCATAAGGCGTATCGTTCACAAGACGCAGGAATATCTCGCCTTTTTTATTTTCGGCGGTCTGCGCAAATACGCCCCGGACACTGTCGGAGGGCAGGGCATTGAAGTCCAGTTCCGGCGTGGCGTAGAACGCCTTGCAGAACCGCCGGATCTGTTCGCCATGCGCCGTTTCCATATTGCAATCCAGCCAGGTCTTTATTATCAGTTCGGGCGTAAACGACTTGATGATTTCCACGTAAGGCGCCATGCAATTGTCGCCTACGCCCTTCTGGTCAAAAGCACATCGCTTTGTGCCCGAACAGATCCATCTTTTCGCTGCGGATGCCGGACAATCATATTCCTGTAGTCCGGATTGTATAAAATAGCACGAATTGTTTTTGACAAAACCCAGCACGCTCTTGCTGGTATTCCATTCCACTGCGGCTATTTTCTTGGATTCATCAAACCTAATGTCGTTATAATTCATCATGGGACACACAAACCGGATCATTTTGTCGTTTTGAGTCAAAGCCGGATCCAGGGCATTATCCCGAAGCGCATCCGCAAAGAATGCATCCCTTGTAGCTTTCCCGGATGAAAGATACATCTTTTTCTGATTTAAAACGCCCCCCGCCACCGCCTCGGGATGTACATACAGTTTCCATTTATTATCGCCCTTGCCGATCACCCCGGATATTTCCCGGAACATGTCGGACAATTTCTGCTCCCGCCATTTGAACCAGGCCTCCTGGTATTTCCCCGTCAGAACAGCATACCGCTTCCCAAACCGCTCCGGATCATCCGGACTGATTCCCAGGCTTATGCCGCTTTCTTTCTCAAAAAGCCGCACGGTCAGGTCACCATAGCCGACTTCGGAGCATTCAAGATCTTGGCGCCCAATGTTTATAAAACCCGGTGCCCACCAGTCGGTCGTAACCAGAAACAGGCCTTCCACACAATCAATGCCCTTGTATCCGGCATACAATTCCCCGACCAAATCCATGAAAATCCCCCGCATGGCCGGATGGAGAAAATTCATGCCGTTTCCGACGCCCATCTGATCGCCATAGCGGTCAACGAGATGGAGAGACTCTTTCTTTTCCGCCACCATTTTCCGGTCGCTCAGATCGTCAATTCCCGAAGCCGCAATCCAGGGCGACCCCATATACGACAATCCCAGCAGGCATTTTATATTGTTGCGCTGATACATCCGCAGGGAAAGATCGAGCAGATTGTCCTCCGTGTTGGAAGTGAAATACGACGAGTGTTTTACCGAGGGGAAATCGCCCTTGGTGTACATATAGGCGCCTTCCACCGCCAGATTCCGCCCCTGAAAACGGAGCCATTTGATTTTACGCTCCGCCATCTTGTACCAGTTCCGCCACTTGCGGAAATGATCCCCCGCCCTGAGCCTGTCGGATTTTTCCAATATATTTTCGGCGGCCATGGATTCCGGCATCAGGGATCTTTCCTCATAACTGCCGAATCTCCTGTTTGACGGCGGTACTTTCAGGGCCGGCAGATCATTCTCAATCTTGTAAATATTGATTTCAATCGCCGCCGCCGGATCCGGATCGGCGCCCTTCATCACGATCACGGCCGCAGTCAGGCTGTTGGGCCAGTAAACATAGCGGAGTTTCTTCGGGGAATTGGAGACCGGGTACATTCCCCCGGTTTTGCACGCGCCGGTGGCCGGCATTCGCGCCGCCAAACTATTTTTGGAAATGCCGTTATTTTCAAACAAAACCGGGTATTGTTCCTCCACGCCGGAATAGATCTGCCGGTTGCCGTTATCGGGAACGACCACTTCAACCAGGTAGGGTTTGCCGAGTTCCTTCAAATGCAGCCGGTAGGCGTAATAATCATACGTCAAATCCCCGGTCTCGCGATATCTCATCCCGTCCCGGCTCACCACAGTGCCCGGTTTAAGGGCGGGCTTGTTGTACATGCCGGTGTGCCCTAAAAATTCATCTCCGATTTCAATATCCGCCGTGCAATCAATTTTCCGCACCAGTTTCAGCCGCTTATCCAATTCCTTTTCAAATTCCGCCAGACCATATTCATCCTGCGCGATCGGGCCGACCACCACAAACTCATCCTCCGCTTCCGCCCGCTTGCTCCCCTGCGCGTCCAAGACTTCCCACTTCACCACATACGGACCAACCTGCGGAGCATCCAATTTGAACAGAAACTTGGTCAGCCCGTCCGCATCTTCAGACGAGACCGGCCCGCTGTTCTCGATGACCTCTTTTGATTCATCATAACATACCGAGGCCTTGACCGCGCATTTGGCTTTCAATCCAACAGGGATCGCCGCCTCGAATAGAACGGCTTCACCCACGTCAAACACCGGTTTTTTATCCTTCGCCGGTTTCGTCTT
>JBAYFV010000188.1:0-7425 GCA_041666985.1 Victivallales bacterium | reverse complement strand
TCATGTTATCCATCCTTATTTTAAGGGTTTATGCAAGGATAGCATAGCGCGATTTTTATTTTTTAAAGCCGATATAACAAAAAGTTATTGAAGATAATTGCCGTACGTGATTAATTATGAGTTGCTTGCGCGTAATTCTAGCTTTCAACTGCGCTGGTTAGGTTAAATCTTGTCATTCGGTTTAGGCACCTTAGAAAGAGCCTCCTGGATCTCATTCCTATATTTATCTATGTAGGCTTTTCTTTTCTTGGTAATAACGCAGTTGTCACACGGGCACTTTGATGGCTTCCTGATGTTCTGGAAGACATTCCATGCCGAATCAAAGTCAACCTTTGCATAGATTTGCTGGCATTCCTCACACATGGCAATGTTTACAGCAGTATCTCCAAACCTCGAAGACGATGATGAGAAAACACAGCTGGGATTCGTGCAGACTTTCCCATATTCCCTTTCCGTAATATCCTCAGGGAGGTTTGTGCATGATTTGTAATGATCCCCGAACGAACTCACAATCCCCTTTACGATCAATGGGCCAATTACACTCTTGGCAGTTCCCAACCAGCCGTTATATGACAAGACAGCTCCATAGTTCTTATCATAGCAATGGGTTATGAATTTCATGTCAGAGTAGTACATGTCCTCCTTGATTACGTTGCACACATATATGGAATCCTTCGGTACCGGCGCAGACAATGCTATCGCCTCAACCAGCCTTTGATAGGAATACTGCCCTCTTTGCTTATTGAAGGCATATGGATTGTCTTCGGGCAGCGGAATGACAGGCAGCAGTTCCACCTTTGCTCCATAAAATTTCGCAACTTCTGGAATTGCCTCCTCGATATATTTTAAGTCCTGCTTGCCCACCGGCTGTATATAGATCTTATATTTTTCAGGGAATTTCTTCACGGCAGCGGCCGATTTCCATTCAATTTTGACATCTCCCACCTGTAATGACACTTTTTTCACTTCATCCAGGAATTTACTCTTTTCAGCCGGAGGAAGAGACCTATCAATCTCATCATTGTTGATCTTGCTCAGCGAAATCGCCGCATTCTTCTTGTCTCCCAGGGCAATATGGCTTTTCGCAACCTCGAGCAGAAGTAAAGGATTCTTGCGCGCCCATCTGTCCACGGTATCTGCAGTTTTGATCGCCTCCTCGTGCCCCTTGAGTTTAGCAGTCAGGATAACTAGCCTGACCGCATCACTACCTTGCAATCCATCTTTTGAATTGACATGCTCCCTGGCTTCAAGCTCTTTCTTTTCATCACCCAGCTCCTTATATATGTCGATACAGGTGAATGTCCATCTTTTGTCACTTTCCGTCGGTATCTTTTCAGCTATTGAGGCAGCTTCCTTGAATTTTCCCTGGCGCTTATAGAGCTCAACCCTGAGATAATCAGAATATTCCCCGCAAAGGCCGGGAAATTTTGACTCCTGCTCGTTAATCAGTTTTTCGGCGCTGTCGCATTCCAATCCGGAAAATATTCTCGCGGCCGCGCGGTAGGCAATGGGCGAAGAGGCCTCCTTGGTCGGCTTGACCTGACCCAATATCTTGTCGATAAGCCCTATCAACTCCAGCTTCTGTTCCTTTTTCATGCTGTTCTCTGGAGTGAGCACATTGAAAATAATTGAAGATCCTATCCTGTATGCCCCATTATTCTCATCCCCTATGAGATAATATGCCGCTTCAAGGTAAAGCATAGCATTGGCATTGGAACTAAAAGCCGTCTCCCGTGCAACCTTCAGATATATGTCAGCCTCCTTCTTTCTCAACTCGTCCGGCTGATCCGGCAGGGATGGGGGGACATATTTCCTGTCGCAGAACTTCAAGGCGAGAATTGCGGCCGTGTCATTAATATCCATTTTCAGACAGAGGGCAGAGGCGCTGTCCAGAACCACCGCATTCTTGCCATCGACCAGAAACAGGTCGATCTGATGCTTGAAATTTCCACTGCTGCTTATTGTCCCCATGATAATCCTGTCAGCTCCAACGATTTTTGCGACATCACCGGCAAGCCTGTCATTGGCTTCACGGAAGGAATCTACCTTTATTTCAGAAAGGATCTTGTCGATATCGTCATGTGAGACTATTCTGGCGATCCTCCCGCTTTCTTGGAGGGCGATCTCCATCCTCAGAGATGAGGCAGTGTCCCTGTTCGCCGTTGCAACGTCTTCCGGAGACGCAATTTTTACCAGAGGAAGAACAGCCCATGACTCATCCAGCTTCTTCGCATTATGATATTTCGGTTCCCTTTGAGGGAGATTCAGCGCTGAGATGACTGGTGCGGCAATCTTCCATGTGTTCAGAGGATTGGATGCTATGCTCATTTTTTTAAATTTTTCACCTGCGCTCCGTATGTCATTTACGATAATGTCACAAATATAGTCCTTGTCCACATTCCAGGACAGGCCATATTTTCTGTAATATCCTGTCAATGCATAATCTGCAGAAGGAATCTTTGTCGATCCGGGCGCACCCGCCTTGGCTCCTGCCACCTGGTTCATCTTGTTTATCGCATTTTCAGTCGCCAGGCTAAAACCGTGTGATCTGCTTAAGGTTATTGAGTTATAATTGTGCACCAGGACGGCGGAGACACGGTCCCGGATGGACGCTATATCTACTACGGCATCCACGAACGGGCCAATTCCGGGGAACGCCATAGTTGTCGATGGACTGTCACCCTTCATTGCATCAACCTGCTTTCCGTCCTGGAATGTCAATACTCTTCCGGCAAGAACGTCATTCTCAATGTCGGTCAGGAGGACAAGGAGTGTTATTCTGCCTTCTCGGGGAATGTTGAACTGGATATCTTTTCCTGCCCTACCAATGAAACGCGAGACTTCCTTCCCCAGGTCGTCAAACAGGAATCCCTTCGCATTCAACGGCGATGAAAAATAATAATCGGCGTTTTTCTCATCATCCGTAATATCAAGACTAATTATAGCGGAATTCCCGGACACTTCGAGCTTTTTCAATGAAGTAAATAGATTTATCGGCTTTACTATGGAAAAAGCGCCTCTTGTCTTTTGCCCGTCTTCAAACACGACCTCCATGTCACAGAGGAATTCGCCAGCTTTTGGAGGGGGCAAAAGAACCCTTCCGTAGCAGTATGTCACATCCTGCTTCCTGTTCAATTTCCACTTCCCGAAGGAACGGGTAGAGTTCCTGATGGAAAACATTTTACCTTCATACTCCGGTTTTGCATACACCTGAAAGTAGTTGCCCTTTAAGCCGTAGACCAGTCTGTTCATCGAGACCATGTTCTCAGACGATGTTTTCACGAGTCTCAGAGTCGCCATGTTCTCATGGTTCCCGGCAGCGCTTTCATACCCATAAAACAGAAATTTGGCCTTGTCGTTTCCACCATCTACTTCATTGACCTCAATCTGAAAGGCAACGGTATCCCCTTCCTTAGGAATCTTGTCAAGATTTTTCCAGGGAATCAGCATTTCATATACGAATCCCTTGTCAGACTTTGTCCTTTCGACAGAAATCTCTATGTTCTTTTTCATCCTGCGCTGGATATCCAGCAGTTGCTTCCCCTTTGGGGCATAGGGGTCAACTGTAATAAAAATATCATTCATGTCAGCACTGCCCGGACTGCCAGCCATATACACCTCAATATTGTCCATTTCATACGGCATGTCTTCAGTGGCTTCATAGACTATGTCATCCTTCGCCACAAGAATTACCAAAAGCCCTTTTTCATTCCATCCAAGCCTTAACGTCGTATCAAAGTCCGTAAGCTTAGGACGGAAACCGTTCATGTAGACATTCAACCACTCATCCCTGAAGCCCCGGGTGCCCCAGTCATCTCCCTTCCCGTCGACAATGATTCCGTCGACATAGGGAATATCGAAGATCTTGACCACGGGCTGTGCATTTTCAGCAGACAGTGCAAAATCAACAGCAAGGGAAAGGACAACGGCAAGTAGTAATAATTTTTTCATGTCTGCCCTACTTGTTCAATTTTTCGAGGAGTGAAAAGAAAAACGATCCTGAAAGCCTGACAACCGCCTTTTCAATCGCCTTCTTGCCGGCAATAGTTTCACTCAGGTCCGCAGCTCCATCCTCTGCGCTGTCCGAAAGGAGTATTTCTCCGTCTTTCGTATTGATCGCCTTCAGCTCCACCCTTCCTCGGCATCCTTCAAATTCACCGAGTTTCGCACCTTGTTCTGAAATGGCTTCTCCGTAGATCAATATTTCGGCACCTTTTTTCAAAGCATATTCTGCAGCTGTTTTCTTGGATTTGAACATCCCCTCGGTGTTTGAAGGATCATTTTTCATCATGACCACATATTCAGAGTCAAAAACCTTAAATTTGTTCGCTATCAGGAACCTTATGACGGCCGTCTCAGCCGCAGGATCGATAAGGACAGGATGCCTGACATGCATCTCGGGGATTATCACCATTACTGAAGGTCTCCTCCAGTTTTCGGGGATCTTCTTTTCTATAGCTTCTTTAACATTCTCCTTCTTGTCGGCTGCAAGCTGTGAAACAAGCTTTTCAATTCCAGAAGCAAGCTTTTTGCCCGCCTCCGTGACACCTTCCTTGTTCTGGAAATCCGCATAGGAGATTTTAATGACTGTCGTCTCAACATCTATTACTCTCGCAACTGCAATCTGCTTGTCACCGGATTTATTTATGCTCCCACTGCAGAAATATTTAGCTCCAAAGACCTTGCCCAGATGTTTTGCTGTTTCGGCGTTTACCATTCCCTGCTGTGAAATCTGGAGTTCTTTAAGAATCTTATCAAGCTGAGTGCGATCAACGAGCGTTATTGTTTCGGAATTTGACAGTTCAGCCTGTATTATGTCATTCATCAGCGCCAAGTCCTCGGCTGTAGTGCCATAGCCCTTTAAAGGATTGAAAACAACCACTTCCTTGGAAAAACATTCAAGGCCTAGGAATATCAGTAAAATGATTGACAACAAAGACAATCTGGTATTCATATCATCTCCCCTTTTAATAAGTTTTTAACAAAAGAAAATATAAGCTAATCTGCTTCATCCATAATATCAAAGTTTTTGATCCCCCCAAAATTCCTATTCCTTAGCGCAGGGACAGCCTGCGGTACTTGCTGCGGCGGTGGAGCAGATGTTCCGCATCGGCGGACAGCATTCTCTCCTCGTATTCCTGGAAGTTCCCTTCGAACCATTTGACTTTGCCGTCGCCTTCGAAGATGAGGAGGTGAGTGCATATCCGGTCGAGGAAGTAGCGGTCATGGCTGATGACCATTACGCAGCCGGGGAATTCATTGAGAGCCTCCTCCAGTACGCGCATGGTGTTCACGTCAAGGTCATTGGTGGGTTCGTCGAGCAGCAGGAAATTGCCGCCCCGGCGCAGGAGCTTGGCAAGATGTACACGGTTGCGTTCGCCGCCCGAGAGTTTCCCGACCTCTTTCTGCTGCTGCGGACCGCGGAAATTGAAGCGTGACAGATAGGCGCGGCTGTTCATCTTCCTGTCTCCGAGGAGAATCTCGTCCTCCCCTCCGGTTATTTCCTCATACACGGTTTTGGAACCATCAAGTGCGTCCCGGTGCTGATCCACATAGGAGAGCATGACTGTTTCACCGATGATGAGACTGCCAGTATCGGGTTTTTCCTCGCCCACAATCATGCGGAAAAGAGTGGTTTTGCCGCAACCGTTGGGGCCGACAACCCCTACCACGGCCCCTCGGGGCAGATCAAACGTCATATTGTCCAAAAGAGTTATACCATTGTAGCCCTTGGTCATCCCGGTCACATTCAGAACTTTATTGCCCAGCCTGGGCCCGGGCGGAATCTGAATCGAAATATCGTCCTTGCGGTCCTCGAACTTCTGATTGGACAGCTCGTCATAGCGTTTGATGCGGGCCTGGCTTTTAGTGCGTCTCGCCTCGGAGCTGCTGTTGAGCCATTCCAGTTCATGGGAAAGCACTTTCTGGCGCTGACTCTCCTTTTTCTCGGACTGCCGCAGGAGTTCGGCTTTTTGTTTCAACCAGGAGGAATAGTTACCCTCAAACGGAATGCCGCGCCCGTTATCCAGTTCCAGAATCCATTTTGTAATATGATCCAGGAAGTAACGGTCGTGGGTGACGATGATGACAGTGCCGGGATAGTCGCGAAGAGTGTTTTCAAGCCATGCGACGGTTTCCGCATCCAGATGATTGGTGGGTTCGTCGAGGAGCAGGAGGTCGGGTTTTTCAAGAAGCACCTTGCAGAGCGCCACCCGGCGGCGTTCACCTCCCGAAAGCTTGGTGACATTGGCATCATCTGGAGGCAGAACCAGTGCGTCTGAAGCGACATCGAGCAGGCGGTCTATCTCCCATCCGTCGGCAGCGTCTATCTGTTCCTGCAGCAGCCCCATTTCGTTCATCAGCTTATCCATTTCGGCAGGAGGCAGTTTTTCACCCATTTTCACTGAAACTGCATCATAGCGCGTGATGAGAGCCTGGAGAGGCGCCACAGATTCCTCGAGATTTCCCCTCACCGTTTTTTCAGGATTGAGATGGGGTTCCTGTGGCAGATACCCGACGCGCATGTTTTTCCCGAGCTGTGCCGTACCCATGAAATCCCCGTCTATTCCGGCCAGGATGTGCAGCAGGGTGGTCTTTCCGGAGCCGTTTTCACCTACAATCCCGATCTTTGCACCGTAATAGAAACAAAGACTGATGTCCTGGAAGACAGGCTTGTCGTTATAAAACTTGGATACGTTTTGCGTAGTGAATACAAATTGTGGAGGCATGATAAAACATCCTTGTTGTCAATGGATTATACGATTGGAATTTTGATTTTCATGATGCGGGAAAATAATGCTGAATTCCTGTTTTGAAAGCAATGGAATTCAATAATATGAGCCAATTGCCGGTTTGAGAAGCGCTATTATACTCCACGCGGGTGAAAATTTAAATTTTCACCCGTGTGGAGTATACTTTGCAACAGCTTCCCATTTTCCCGTGTCCGGATCGTATTTCTTTATGACCTTCGCGGGAATTCCGACAGCTACGCTGTATGCGGGGATGTCTTTTGTGACAACAGAGTTGCTCCCTATTACGGAGTGTTTGCCGATAGTTACGTTCGGCAGGATGCAGACTCCGTCGCCAATCCACACCTCGTCCTCAACCGTCACGGGACCGGGGTGCTTGAGAGGCTGGGGCATGACAGGCTTGTCTATGCATTCAAAACCGTGCAGGTTGTCCGAGATGTAGACACGCTCGGCTATCACGACATTTTTACCGATCCTCATGTGACCGCAGGCGATAATGTGAATGGAGTGTCCGATATAGGTGCCTGCGCCGATCTCAATTTTCGGCTCGTGTTCGACACCGGCATAGCTTTTAATGCACTCGATCCATCCGTAAGGGTTGACGCAGCAGTTTTCACCGAGGTAAAGCTGCTTGATGTTATTACTGTGAAAAGGAGGATAAATAACCGCCCCGGTT
>JBAYFV010000187.1:0-7512 GCA_041666985.1 Victivallales bacterium | reverse complement strand
CCAACGTCATCGGATTTATGAATACGACTACTAAGATGGACGGCAAGGGCAAATTCTTCATTTTCACCATTGATAAAACGGCGAACCGATATAAAGTAGCGATTAATCATATTAAAATTGTAATACAGTTGAGGCAGATAGTGAGCGGAGCACTGGAAAAAGCCAGAAAACATATACTTGGATATCTGATTGCCAACAGACTTAAACCCGGCAATGCCATTCCTTCAATCCGTTCAATTGCCAATGAGTTATCGGTCAGTTCGTTGACGGTCCAGAGGGCGGTTGCCGGATTGGTACGCGACGGTGTGCTGCGAACCAGGGTCGGCTCCGGCACGTTTGTCGCCCAGTGCCCGCCGACATCGCCGCAGGTGATTGGCGTTATCATGCCCAGCTATGATTCGGGCGACAGAACGGTTTTTCAGACCGATATCGTTCGCGGGACTGAAAGTGTGTTGAACCGTTGCGGTTATCGCGGCACCATTGTGCAGGTGCGCGAAGGCAATCCTGTCGACGAGGAGGCGTCCGTCGTCAACGATATACTGAGTTATGGCGTTCACGGGTTGATTGTCAATCTGATTTCTCCTCATGATTATCCGGTCTGGAATAAGCTTGCCGCTTGTGCGATTCCGGTGGTATGCGTCAATAACTTTGGTCCAAAACACCTCTTTTCGGGTGTGGTCACCAACAACTACCTGGGTGGGCGACTTGCCGCAGAACATCTCAGAACGCTTGGTCGGCGCAATATCATGGTATTGGCCAATAACATCAAGTCGGTTTCAATCATCGAACGTTTGGACGGTTTTCGCGAATATCTGTCAGCGGATAAAAGCTTCGATCAGGGAAACCTCAGTTTTTTGAGACATGAAATTGGCTGGATCCCGGATGATCAGATCAAAAACTGGATAGACCATGTCTGCGCGATGAGTCCCCGTCCGGATGCATTGTTCATTGTCAACGACGATATCGCGGTACGGATGATGACGGGTATAAAACAGCGCGGCATTGCGGTGCCTTCCGAACTTTCGATCATCGGTTTTGACGACAATGAGATTTGCCGGTATTCACACCCGCCCCTGACCACGGTGAGGCAGCCGGCTTTTGAAATCGGGCGGCGTGCCGCCGAACTTCTGATGACGGCTTTGGAGAACGGACGGACGAGGGAGATCACCAATCTGCTGCTGGAGCCAGAGCTTGTAGTCCGTGACTCCACCGCCCCGGTCAAAGCCTGAATCTAAGGAAAGGGAAAGGGGGGATTTCTCCCGTTGTTAAAATTTGAAGATGATGGTTTTTTTAATCCGGTATAGAATACCGGTGGCAAAAACTAAAAAAAAAGGAAACTGTCAGAGTTTCAACAATCACTGGGAAATTCTGCAAGCAAAAGGATAATCATTATGACTTCCCGCGAAAGAATGCTCATAGCTCTGAACAATGGACGGCCCGACAGACTTCCCTGTCAGGTACACGGCTGGATGGGATATTATCTGAAGACCTATCTTGGAGGCATGGATCAGTGGCAGGCATTTGAAAAGTTCGGAATGGATTTTGCGATTTATGTTTCGCCGTCATATAGGTACAATGACAAGGATCTTGCAAACTGGCGCAGGGATCGCAAAGATCTTGGAGTTGATTCCGAGGGCAACCACTGCTGGAAGGAGACGATCACCACTCCAAAAGGAACTCTTCATCATGGCGGAGCCTGGAACGAGATCACCGGATGGGAGACCGAATATCCGATCAAGAATATCCAGGACTTTGAAATATGGAATGCATTTTATCCAGTTCCGTCAGGAATCGATTTCAAGCCTATACAAGACGTGAAGGAGCGTCTTGGAGACAGGGGAATAATCCGTTCGCATCCGTTCAGCCCCTCTCAGGGGAGCCCATGGCAGAGCTTCTGCACGATGTTCGATACTGAACACGCGATCATGCTTGGAATGGACGAGCCGGAAACGCTACATCACATCCTTGAATCAATTGTCAGGAAAACATTGAAGGTCACGGAAATGTGGGTGGGGACGCCAGCAGACATGGTGGAAGTGGGGGGCGGAGCCGGTTCGAGTACTGTTATCAGCCCGGATTTCTACCGCAAATTTGGATTGCCTTACGACAAGCGCCAGAACAAGCTCATGCACGAGGCCGGACTCAAAATTGTCAACCATTTCTGCGGCGGACTTATGCCCATGCTCGATCTTGTCGTTGAGAGCGGAGCCGACGGACTTGAGACGATGACTCCTCCTTCAATGGGCGGCGACTGCGATCTTCGCAAAGCTTCAAAGGAAGTTGGAGACAAATTATTCTTCCTGGGCGGGTTTGACCAGAATGCAGGTTTTGAACGCGGGACTCCGGAAGCCGCGAGGCGTCTTGTGTTCGAGTGTTTCGATGCTACAAAGGATCATGCCGGCTACATATGCTGTCCATCGGATCATTTTTTCCAAGGGGATCCGGCGTGCCTGCAGGCGTTTGCGGATGCATGCAAAGACTGCACGTACTAACTGATAGGAATTTTGATTTTCATGCTGGCTGTCGGTCAGAGGTGGAATTACAGGACGGAGTCAACAGTAGAAATGGTTATTGATGCTGGGAATAAAATGGATAGCCGACGACATGGAAAATTCAAGAGTGAAACGACTAATCTTCAAACGCTCCGATGTTCTTAGCCTTGATTTTTTTGCCGTAGAAATCCCTTTCCCCGTTATCCTTGATCGTCATCCCTGCGCCAATGCATTTTGAATCAGGTTCGACGCGGAAGAAAAGCAGTTCTGCGAGTTTCGCAGGATCTGCCGGGAGGAGATTCATATTTCCAGGAACCTTGAGTTTAGGATCGGCGAAAATTCCGACGGTTTTACCGTTGACAGTCTCCTGTCCGGTCGCCTTTGCCCATTCCTCAAAAGTCCTATACGAGGTTTTGCCGTCGTTGTAGGTCGAACCTTTGCCTGTTGACGACCAGTAGAGGTTGTTTTCAAATCGGGAGTTCCCGAGAGGGCCTTTCAATAAGTCATCTCCGGAGATGAAGATGTTGTTCCTATAGACGATGCCCTTGATGTCATTGCAGGAGAATACTGCGTGCCTGGGATTTACTATTACATTATTATGTACGAGCGCATCGGAAATTCCCTTGCCGCCCCGCCATAGTCCGATTCCGCTATGCATGTTTCCCGAGCCATCGTTGAAACTTATATTGTATCGGACAATGTTGTCCTTCCAGACCGGCGCGTCTGGATACTGGCAGAGGAGATATCCGCAGCCGACATTGTTGTAAGAAAGGTTGTACTGGAGAATGGAGTTTGTGCATCCCCCGTCGAGATCAAAACCACCGCCATCCGCGCCAGGACTCTTGTTGTCATGGGAGATGCAGTTCTGGATGATCAGCCTGTCGCAGTTCCAGCCCCATATCCCGACAGGGCCATTGCCTTTTCGCGGCATGTCCCAGCCGTTGTTCGACGCCTCGCAGAATTCTATAAGGCAGCCGACGAGTCCGCCTACGACAATTCCATTTCCGCTGTGGTTGTCCTTGTTCTTCGGATCTCCGCCGTTGTTGTCGGCGGTGCAATATCCTATATAGGCGTTCTTTGAAATATTCTTGTCCCAGCCGCAGACGCTTATCCCCGCTGAGCCGTTGTCATGCGCAAAGACTTTCGTTATCCTGCTGTTCAAATCTCCCGACGTGTTGATCCCTGAAAGCCGGAATCCCGACACGTCTATGGAATCAATTTCAACATTCTCGGTGCACCTGAGGTCTATGCCGTTGCCATCGCTGCCGTTCTTCCTGCCACAACCTACGAGTCTTAGATTTCTGACCGAGATGAATTTGCATTTGTCGAGAGTTATCGCCGTGCCGGCTCCGGCATCTATTGTCGCAGAACCTTTGCCATGGGAGGATATTTTAACAGGCTTGTCTTTCGTGCCGGCGATCTTTTCACCTAGGGAAAGGCTTCCCTTGAAAGTCTGTCCGGCGGCGAGAAGAATCTGGTCGCCCGGCTTTAATACGGCCTTGCCGATCCTTTCAATTGACTGCCAGGCCTTTTCCGGGGAGCTGCCGGGATTTCCGTCCCTGCCATTTTCCGCGTCAACATAGTAGGTGTCGGCGGCATGCAGGCCGACCCCTGCGAAATTCGCAAGGAATGATATGGATGCGACGAGTGACATGATTTTCATACTTTACATGGAACTGGCTGATAGGAATCTTGATTCCCGTACTGGCCGGAAGATAGCCGGATGCCCTGGATAAATCAAGTGAACCTGAAACAAAGGTGTGGTTTTCCCATCTCAATTCGTGCATATGAATGAAGGGTGAAGCAACGAAGAAGGCAAATGCATGGATCCGCGTCCCAGGGGGCTGGCGTTCTTCCGGCCGCTTATCACGTTGCTCAATCGTCAAACATCTTCAGATATGCTCCTCTTTCGCACCATGATAATCAATCCGGAATCTCCGCCAGCAAATGCCCAGGTTATTTTTGGCGGACCCTAAAACTTCAGGATATTCCTTCCGGTTTTCAACTGCCGTTCCATTCCCTTCCAGGCAAATACTCCGGCAATTCCTGTCGGCAGACGGACAACCGCATCGAGAGAATCGCCATCGCCTCTTTCGAGCTTCACCTCTATTTCGCCCCGTGGATGGGGAAGCGTGCCGGAAACCTGTTTCAAGCGGCCGGGCATTGGTGCAATGCGTACCCGGCTGAAGCCCGGCGCATCGGGACGGATCCCAAGTATCGTAGCGTAGCAGTGGAACAGCGGGTGGGCGCCCCAGGCGTGACAGTCGGAGCGCGACGGTTCAGGCTCTTCAAACGTTGTCTTGAATCCGTGTTCCGGCAGTTGGAACCAGAGTTCCAGGCGCTCAAGGAAAAGTTCGTCCCTGCCCAGCAGCCGGTAAGTCTCGAACAGATAATGTGCAAAGTAGATTGTCGTTTTCGAGAGGCCGGGCGTCGAACAGAGCGAGTCTCCGATAATCCGGCGTTTATCCTCGTCGGGAAGCCCGCCCAGAAGCGCAAGGCACTGCGCATGCTCGCTGAAGAGTTTGTGATTGGAGTCATCCGCTATCAGCCCTTTTTCCTCGTCCCAGAAAGTCCGCATTACCGCATCGGTCAACATGGTGGCCGTGGCCCGGTCGCGTTCGGCGAGCTGGTGCTCGCCAAAACTTGCCTCCATTTCCGCTTTGAGCACAAGAACCAGGGCGAAATGCAGGTTCAATACGGAACTCGGGGCGAAATCGGCTTCTGGGGGAATGCCCGCCTGCCAGGGCAGCGGTTCCTTCACCCAGTCGGTGAAGTTCCATCCGTTCGGGGCGCCAATGAGACCGTCGGGCCGGAGAAGGGAGCGGAACGCCTCGGTCACGGCTCTCACGCCCGGCATTCTCTCCTTGACAAACACCTCGTCGTTGCGCCATGTCCAGTAGTCGTGGATCATGCATATCCACCAGAGGGAGAAAGGAGGAATTATCTGGCAGACCCGCGACGGATAGCGGGACTGTGTGAATCCGGAGTTCCTGCGGGACCAGTCGAACATAAGCATGGCCTTGCGGGGCAGGCGGGTGTCCGGCGTCATGGCGTAGGTTGTCAGCACCTCAAGGCGGGTGTCTCCGACGTACATGAGCTGTTCATAGTACGGGCAGTCCATGTAGGTTTCGTGGGAACACATCTGCATGGCGCGTTCGGCAATGGGCAGCAGGCGGGAGAAGCGTCTGTCCGAGGCGTCGAATCGCCCCTCCATTTTCAGGGGATATCCCGTGCTGCGAAGGCTGAGACGCTCCAGCGTGACAGGCAGGTCGCCGGTGGTCACGGTCAGCTCAAGATAGCGTCCGGCCTGCCACCAGAGCGTTGTAAACAGGCGTTTTTCACCGCCGTCCGGAAGAAATTCATCTCCGGTTCCGCCATAGAAGAACTTACCCTCGGTTTCATCGCGCCGGCCCTTGCCGCCGCCATCGGCCTTCAGGAAAAGCCCCTCCGCCCACTGGAGACGTATGCGGGTTCCTTTGCCGCCGGATACGAGCAGTTCGGGATAGGCGCAATAATAATTTTCCAGATCAATCAGCACCGTCCTGCCCGTCCCGGCAGGTATGTGTACGGGGGCGTGTCCCGAGAGCCAGTCTTTCCATGCCGGCGCCTCGTTGGAAAGATGCCGCTCCGCCGAGACGGGATATGGGGCGACGCCTTCCGCAAGATGCCGCAGGACACCGGCATCTGCAGGTTCATCCAGCATCGGCGGCAGTGCTGCGGGCGCAAGCATCCAATAGGGCCTGGTCTCGTTTTTCCATTCGGAAGAAACCGCCTCTGTGATTTTTTGAGCATCCCTCCATCCGAGTCCGTCGCCGCCATTTTCCCATCCCCACGGATATGCAGGGCCGTCAACCCGCACATTCCATCCGGCACCCCACGCATTGCCGGGCTGAATGAATTCAATACCCGGCATCAGCGCCGTCTCCCATTTCGCATGTCCGGTTGACATCTGTTCGAGAAATGCGCCTTCTGCGGCCAGCATGAAGCCGGGCCGTACGCTCATCTGGGCGTACGGCGCCTTCTCTCCGAGCCACCATGTCTGGACGGACAACGTGTGTTCGCCGGCCGGAACCTCCCCCTCATAGGTCTCGAAAAACCAATGCTGGACATCTCCGCGTTCAGGACCATGTCCGAAGCTGTGACCGTCAAGGAATATCCGGTAACGGTTGTCGGCACTCACGTGGAGGCGCAGGGTTGCGCCCGTGTCCAGCTTGAATTTCAGGCGGAACACCGCCACGGACGGCATCGCCAAAGGGCGTTCGGGATGATCCACCCACCAGGCAGGCCAGTCCCCCCAGTTCGACCAGGCCCAGCCAGGCTTGAACTTCGCCCTGTCTATGAAAGGCTCCCTGTCTATCAATATCCTCCGCATGAGATTCTCCTTCATTCTGCACCCGCTCCTTGTTTTTTGAAATGCAACCTTCTGTCTAGGCAGTTGATTGCCGTCACGCCCTGAAATCCTCCGCCCTGGACGGAATTACTGATAGGAATTTTGATTTTCATACTGGAGGGAAAACAGTCGGAGATTGAAAACCAGCACGCAAATAAGAATCCCTCTTTTTGACAAAAGCAAGAGATGATGCCAGTTCCAAGGTTTACCACAACCCGTGAAAGTAAGAAGCATCATCTTGAAAAATCTACAGCTGGTATTGGGGATTGACAAGAACAATCCGTTATTTTCCCATATGTTCACCGGAAGACAATCCCGGAATGGAATTCCTCATTTCACCGCGCCATCAGAGGATTGCCCTGATTGACGGGGGGACTTTGTTTTCCGGGCATTCAACTGAACATGACGGCTCTTTCGGGAGTTGCCGCTCATCCCGGCATATTGCAGGGAAAATGAGACGGCTCGGGTCAGAGCGCCGCAGTTGCGTGATCCGCAAGTGATCGATAAACTTAGTAGTCGTATTCATAAATCCGATGACGTTGGCCGAGGTGGTTTCGGATGCCGGGGGCTGTCGGCGGAAAGACGGGCATACCCTAAGCGGTATGTCCCTTTCCGCCGACAGCGTCCGGT
>JBAYFV010000186.1:0-7553 GCA_041666985.1 Victivallales bacterium | reverse complement strand
GAGCGCGGGTTTTCTTACCCGCGGAAATCTAACTCAAGCGGCGGACTGGAAAGTCCGCCCTCCGTTAGTTTTGAATCGGCTCAGGGTAGTTTTGAAATTACCTCAATTAGTTTTTCAAACAGCTGGACGGCTGTTTGAAAAACTAGACATTCTTTCTTTTTGTATAATGTGTGTGCAGGAGTTCATGCGCGAGATGGCTTCCCGGCTCACCGAGAAACTCCCTGTAAAGTTTCTGGATATATGGATTTTCATGGGACTTGCGGATTGTCTTGTTCCGGTCTTCATCATAAATGGCCTTCTTGCGCTTCTCGAGAATGCTTGTGTCTCCGTGTATGTACGGCTGTCCGCCGCCATTGAGACACCCGCCGGGACACGCCATGATTTCGATTGCGTGATATGTCGCTTCGCCCTTGCGGATTTTGTTGAGGAGGGTTCTCGCGTTGCCGAGTCCCGACGCAATAGCCACTCTTATCTGAGTTCCTGCGACATTGACGGTCGCCTCCTTTATTCCGGAGAGGCCACGCACTTCCTCGAAATCAATGTCTTTCACTTCCGTGCCGCTCACCCAGTCGGCCGCAGTACGGAGGACGGCTTCAAGCACACCTCCGGTCGATCCGAAAATCACGCCTGCGCCTGAGGATTCGCCGAGGGGATTGTCGAATGCGGAGTTGCGGAGGTCGTTGAACTGTATTCCCGCCTCCTTGAGCATGTTGGCGAGTTCGCGGGTTGAAATGACGATATCAACATCCCTGACTCCGTTTCTGGAGAACTCCGGACGCGCGGCCTCATATTTCTTGGCCAGGCACGGCATTACTGAAACAACAGTCAGTTCGGAAGCTTCTATTCCGATTTTCTTCGCATAATATGTTTTCGCCATGGCGCCGAACATCTGCTGCGGCGATTTGGCCGTCGAAGGAATATGCAGAAGATCCGGGAACTGATGTTCGAAGAACTTGACCCAGCCCGGACAGCATGATGTGAGGATGGGGAGATTCTTGTTTTCCTTGAGCCTCTGGATGAATTCAGTTGTCTCCTCCATGATTGTGAGATCGGCCGCGAAATCAGTGTCGAACACCTTGTCAAATCCGAGCATGCGGAGGGCTGTCACCATTTTGCCGGTGCTTATGGAACCCGGCTCCATTCCGAACTCCTCGCCGAGGGCGACACGGACGGCGGGGGCCGTCTGGACAACAACCTGTTTTGTTTCATCGTTAAGTGCGCGCCAGACATCATAGGTCCTGTTCATTTCCGTGAGGGCTCCCACGGGGCATGCCGCAACGCACTGTCCGCAAAAGGTGCATTTTGTTTCAGCGAGGGGTTTTTCCGAAGCTGTCGAAACTATGGCCTTGAACCCTCTTCTCACGCCGGAGAGTATGCCGACGGTCTGTATTGTATTGCATGCCGTTTCGCAGCGGCGGCACATTATGCATTTGTTCATGTCGCGGACAATGGACTCGTTTGCAAGGTCAATTGTGGTCTTAGCGCGTTCGCCCTTGTAGACAATCTTGTGGAGCCCCATTTCCTGGGCGAGGGCCTGAAGCTCGCAGTCAAGATTCTTCTCGCAGGTCAGGCAGTCCTTCGGATGATTTGAAAGAAGCAGGTCGAGCATGGTCCTGCGGGCGTTTATCGCCCTGAGGGTATGAGTCCTGACCTCCATCCCCTCCTCCACCATGGTGCAGCATGCCGGAGCGAGGTTGCGCCTGCCTGAAACCTCGACCACGCAGACACGGCAGGAGCCGATCCTGTGCTCGAGATTGAAACACGCCAGGTTCATGTGGCACAGCGTCGGAATTTTTATATCGAGTTTTTTCGCTGCCTGGAGTATGGTGAAATCCCCCCCCACTTCAAGCGGCATTCCGTTTATCCTCAGTTTTATCATATTCCTTGTTTCCTTAAATTTTACAGGACAGGCTGAAAGCCCGCCTTACTTTTAATTCTTGTCGATCGCATGGAATCTGCATGTTTCAAAACAAACCCCGCATTTTATGCACTTGGCCTGATCAATGGCGTGCTTATGTTTTTTCTCACCTGAAATACACAGGACGGGACAGTTGCGGGCGCAGAGTGTGCAGCCGACGCAGTTGTCGTTGATTTCATATTTCAGAAGATTTGCGCAGACTTTTGCCGGGCATCTTTTGCCGTCGACATGGGCGAGGTATTCATCCTCGAAATTCTTCAATGTCGACAGGACGGGGTTCGGCGACGTCTGTCCAAGCCCGCAAAGCGCGGTGTCCTTTATGGTGTCCGAAAGCTTCCTGAGTTTTAAAAGCATTTCATGTGTGCCGTTTCCGGTTGTTATTTCATTCAGCATCTCGTGAAGGCGCTTGTTCCCGATTCTGCAGGGAGTGCACCTTCCGCATGATTCATCCAGCGTAAATTCCAGGAAGAACTTGGCGACATTCACCATGCAGTCGTCCTCGTCCAGCACAATCATCCCCCCGGATCCCATCATTGAGCCGAGGGCAATGAGCGAAGCATAGTCAATCGGAGTGTTTATACTCGCCTCGGTGATGCAGCCGCCGGACGGACCGCCGGTCTGGACAGCCTTGAATTTCCTCCCGTCTTTTATTCCGTCGCCGAGCCGGAAAATAATATCATGGAGTTTTGTCCCCATCGGAACTTCAATAAGCCCGACCTTGTTGATTTTCCCGGTGAGCGAAAACACTTTTGTTCCGGGGGCGCTTTCAGTTCCTATTGCGCGGAACCATGCCGCGCCTTTCCTGATGATGGCGCACACGTTCGCGTATGTTTCAACATTGTTTACAATCGTCGGCTTCTTCCAGAGCCCGGAAACGGCCGGAAACGGAGGCTTGAAGCCCGGCTCGCCGCGTTTTCCCTCAACCGAATGGATGAGCGCGGTTTCCTCCCCGCACACAAACGCCCCGGCGCCGTATTTCAGCTCTATGTCAAAATCAAATCCGGAACCGAAAATGTTTTTCCCGAGGAAACCTTTTTCGCGGGACTGTTCAATGGCGAGATGGAGGCGTTTGACAGCCAGCGGATATTCCGCCCTTATGTAAATGACCCCGCTGTGCGAGCCGATTGAGAACCCCGCAATAATCATCGCCTCAAGCACCGAATGCGGATCGCCTTCGAGAACCGCGCGATCCATGAATGCGCCCGGATCGCCTTCGTCGGCGTTGCAGACGACATATTTCTCATCGGACTTCTGCGCGGCCGCAAACTGCCATTTCCTTCCTGTCGGGAACCCGCCGCCGCCCCTGCCCCTCAGGCCTGATTCGGTGATGATTTTAATGACATCCTGCGGTTTCATGGTGCCGAGAACCCGCCCCACGGCCTTGTAGCCCGAGCGTTCTATGTAGTCGTCAATGCTCTCGGGATCTATCCTTCCGCAGTTGCGCAGGACAATTCTGGCCTGGATGCACTTGTCGGTATTCTCCTCGTCTTCCGGATAATACCAGGAACGCGGTATCGCCTGAACGCCGGCGGCCCTGACTGTTTTCGCGACGACGGCCTTTGCCTTGTCAGGCGTGACATTCCCGAATATCGCACGCTCGCCGGTCGCCTTGTCAACAACCTCTATCGAAGGCTCGCTGTGGCACAGCCCCATGCATCCGACCTGGACTATCCTGATGGAATCGCCGTATCCGCCCTCTTCGACCTCTTTTTTCAGGGCGTCAAGAACCGGCGTTGTACCGGCGGCTATTCCGCACGTTCCCATGGAAACAAGGATTTCGGTTTTCAGCGCCGAACTGTTCCTGTTCCGCAGTTCCTTCTCGTACTGGTTCAACTTATCCGGAGTATTTATTGTCATATTTTTCCTTTCATGAAAACTCGGACCGTGGATCCTATTTGCATTCCTCTATTATTTCAGGCACTTTCTTGGGTGTGACGTTTCCGTAAACCTTGTCATTGACCATCACTACGGGTGCGAGACTGCACGCCCCCACACAGCGGAGTCCGCCGAGGGAGAATTTCATGTCTTCAGTGGTCTCCCCCATATCCACATTGAGGAAACGCTTGAATTCGCCTACGATGCTCTCGGCGCCCTTGACGAAACACGCCGTCCCCGTGCAGATGTTGATCTTATATCTCCCCTGCGGAACAGTTGTAAAATACGAATAGAAGCTTATCACCCCGAAAACCTCCGAAAGGTGGAGCCCCAGCCTGTCTGCGACCAGGAGCTGCACGTCTTCGGGAAGATAGCCGAAAACACCCTGCGCCTTGTGGAGGCACTGTATGAGGAACCCCCTGTTTTTATCGGTATCCCCCCCGAGGGAGAGGGTGTCCATGTAGCTCTCCAGCTCCCTCTTCTTATCCGGATTCATCTTCATGATTGGATCATTGTTGCAGCTGCCACAGCTGTTACAGCATTCCGTTTCTGACATTGCCATATCCGCGACTCCTTTGCGTTCGATATCTCAACCGTGGATTCGCCGAGAAACAACCTTCACGCCTGAATGCGAAGTTTATTTTGCGACGATTCCCGATGTTCAAATTTTATTAAAATAATTCCGGAATATAATTGACTAAACGGATTTAAAAAGTATTTTTGTTAAATAATTAACAGAAAAATTAATTTCAAACAATAAGGAGTCGTAAAGAAATAAATACGGCATAATGTCAAAGTTATTTCTTTACGGCTCCTAAGTTCAAAAACGGAAGAGCGGGACCATATGAACAAAAAGATAACATTGTCCGAAGTCGTGCAGGCTCTTGAAGGCGAGATCATCTGCGGAGAGGATAAACTCGACAAGATTGTGGAGAATTTCGGCGCAACCGACCTTCTCAGCGATGTTCTCGCGATGGGCAAGACCAATTACGCCCTGCTTACAGGCCTCACCAACGTGCAGATTCTCCGTACTGCCGAAATAACGAACGCCTGCTGCGTGGTTATCGTGAGGAACAAACAGCCTCAGCCCGCCGCAGTCAGCCTTGCGCAGCGCAACGGGATACCGCTGATACTCTCAAGACTCACGATGTTCGACGCATGCTGCAGGATAGGCAAATTACTGGGGGATACGGATGCCGGAGCTGAAGGAACGCCAAATACGTCTCGTCCATGAGCTGATGTATCAGATCAAGGTTCATCAGGTGATGAACAGAAAAGTGATCAGCTTCCCGTCCACGTCCACCCTCCGCGAAGTGCAGCTCTGCCTCAAGGAGAAAAAATTCTCCGGCGTCCCGGTCATTGACAACGGGGTTCTGGTCGGAATCATCAGCATAGACGACATAATCACCGCCTTTGATCACGGCTACATTGACGATCCCGTCGGGAAGCACATGGGCAGGAATGTGATGACGATCCCCCAGAACTATTCCGTGATAACCGCCACAAACATCTTCAAGAAATATCATTTCGGACGGATTCCAGTAGTCAAGGCCCCCCAGAGCCTCGAAGTCGTCGGCATTGTCACATACGGCGACATCCTTTCACATCTTCTCATGCAGGTCAACGCAATCGCCGAACAGTTCGAGGCGATGGAGACCGTATCTAAAAAAACAGACCAGGCCCACGGAAACACCTACAGGTTCGAAATCGTCCAGGACAATTTCGATCTTGCAGGCGTAGCCTCGACAACAATCAAGAAACATCTCCATGACAGGGGCATCGCACCCGAAACCGTGCGCAGGATAGCCATCATATGCTACGAAGCGGAGATGAACGTGATCATCCATTCCCTCGGCGGGCATATGGAAGTTCAGATACTCGAGGACAGGGTCAGGATCCTTGTCGCCGATGAAGGCCCCGGAATTCCGGATACGGAAAAGGCGATGGAGCCGGGCTTCACGACCGCCAACGAAAAAATCCGCGCCCTCGGATTCGGCGCCGGACTCGGCCTTCCGAACATGAAGAAATGCTCCGATGAATTCTCCATCCGCTCCTCCATGGAAAGCGGAACGGAAATCGAAGTGGTCGTATACACGGGCAAAAAAACTGCGGATACGGAAAAAGCCTGACCACAACTCTTTTTTTGAATCAAAACAGATTATCCGCTTGCATAAAATCCTTGAAGAATAATTTTACGCTATGAAAAGAAAAAAAAGTCGGCTCTCGATAAATCTGGAGTATTTCCTCTTCCTCCTGGCAATGTCTGCCGCCAGAATGCTGCCGCTGAAGTTCTGCTATAAAATCGCCGAACTCGGAGGGCGCCTCTTTTTCATTTTTGACTTCAGGCACAGGAACAGGGTCGTCCAGCATCTTCTCCACGCGGGAATAGCAAGGGACAGGAAGGAGGCGATTCTGTTCGGCAGGAAAAACTTTATTCATTTCGCAAAACTCATTGTCGACATATTTGTGTGCCGTCAGTTCATGAAGCCTGAAAATATTTCGGAGATACTGCGGATAGACGGGCCGGAAGTGTCCAAGGAACTTTTCTTCTCGCCCGGAAAATCGAAACCGGCGATAATCATCTGCGCGCATTTCGGGAACTGGGAAATGGCGGGACAGGGCTATACGATAAGCTCCGGAATCCCCCTCATGAGCGTAATGAGGCCCTTCGACAATCCTAAAATCGGAGAATACATAATCGCGCGCCGCACAGGACACACGCATGAGGTATGCGATAAAAAAGGTGCTGTCAGACCTCTTCTTGTCGCCTTGCGAAAAGGATATTCCGTAGCCATTCTCGCAGACCAGCACGCCAGCACCCTCGAAGGAGTTGTGGTGAATTTCTTCGGGCATCCCGCCAGAACCCATTCCTCCCCCGCCCTCCTGCACCTGAAAACCGGAATCCCCATACTTGTCCTGATGCCGAGACGTGTAAGCGACGACTTCCGTTTCGAATTCATAATCTCCGAACCGATAACCCTGGTTCCGACCGGGAACAAGGAGGAGGACGTGAAAACACTCGTGCAGAAATACGCCACCGAGGCCGAAAAAATAATTGCCAGGTATCCGGAACAGTGGATGTGGGCCCACCGCCGCTGGCTAGACATCAACAGGGATAATGACTGAAACAGGCTTTGCCGCCCAACAAGGAGCAAAAGGCACAGAGTCTTGAGGAAATTCATTACATACGGCCAAAACGCAATAAAATATAAGGAATAGAAAAAATGAAGATTTCACTTAGGTCTGCGCTTCTCACACCAATAATTCTTGCCCTGACATATGCGCAGGGGTGCATAAGTGTTTCCTACAGCGGAAAGTCATATCCTGCAACTGAGAGCGTTGAAGTTCTAAAAAAACAGAAGGAGATTCCCGTCGGCTATGAATTAATGGGTAAAGCCATTGCGACTGCGCCGTCCGAAGAAGGCAGCCGCCAGGAAATGGAGAATAAAATAATTCAAAAGGCGAAGTCGGAAGGCGCGGATGCCGTAATGGTAATCCTTTACGAGCAGGTTAAAATAGGCGAGGAGCGTGACGATCAATTCATGAACACCAGCCATGATAATGCAGGCTGGGGGATGAATGTCAACACGGAAGGGAATACAAAACAGATAGACGCCACCCATACCGGCACCACTCCGGGAGAAAGACTTGAAACGCCAGTGTTCAAATCCGTCATAAAAGCCGTTTTCCTGAAAAAAAAGGCTAAGTAGTCGTGTTCATAAATCCGATGACGTTGGCCGAGGTGGTTTCGGATGCCGGG
>JBAYFV010000185.1:0-7593 GCA_041666985.1 Victivallales bacterium | reverse complement strand
TCCGTCTTTCAGTTTTCCAGGCCGTCATCTTAATTCACCAAGCGGGCGGGAAAGCCCGCCCTGCTTCAGCTTTCCACAATATAAAGACGAATCATCCGGTGATTTATTAGAATATAATGGTAAAGTATGGCAGATTAACCGAAAATCGAGTAAGAGATTATCACTTGCTTGCATTTATATTTCCTGCGAAATATGATATTAAATAATAACGAAGGAGTTTTACATGAAAATCAGATTTCTTTCCTGCTGTGCCACCCTGTTTTTAGCTTCAATAATGACACAGGCTACTCTCTCGGCAAAGACGGTCGTCGCAATTTCAGAAATGACAGCCTCATCTGAGTTCTGCACTGAACAACAGGTTATCTCCGATGTGATGCAGGCCGAATTGTCCATGTCAGAAAACATTACCCTTGTTGACAGAAAACAGCTACACGACGCGCTTAAGGAAGTTCAGCTTGGGGAACAGGGAATGGTAAGCCCTGAATCAGCAAAACAGCTCGGCAAGATTGTCGGTGCCAAATATTTCTGCTGTGGGAAAATCAGCAAGTCCGGCGACAAGAACATGGTGATAGTCAAGGTCATCGACCTTGAAACAACTGTCACAAAGCTAGCCTATACGCAGATGCAGGACAAGAACGACGCCGTAGACGCCGGAAAGGCTCTGGCTGCAAATCTTGAAAAACTCATAATCAATTTCAACTCCGACAAGGAAAAGGAAGCCAACTCCATCGCAGAGGAAAAGGCAAAGAAGGAAATTCCAGCCGACTTTAAACGCCCCGTTGTAACAGTGATAATTCCGGAAATGCATGTCAGGCAAGTAAATCTTATTGATCCAGCCGGTGAAACTGAAATAGTCAAAAAACTCATCGATAACAAATTCAAGGTTATCAATTCTGAATATGCCATCATGATGCGCAATGATCCGTCAAATGCCTCCGGTATTTTCAAGGACAAGAAAACCGCCACTGACTATGCCGCCAAAAAAGGCGCGGAAATTCTAATCTACGGTCAAGCAATATCCGAA
Organism: Victivallales bacterium; assembly: GCA_041666985.1. GTDB lineage: Bacteria > Verrucomicrobiota > Lentisphaeria > Victivallales > GWF2-50-93 > GWF2-50-93. Next base: position 6,569 of record JBAYFV010000185.1, on the reverse strand, counting down.
CTCGGAGCGACTGTCGGCGAATTCAAGGGATGCCGCGCAAGGCTCGAAATCAAGGCAATCAGGACTTCTGACGGCGAGATAATCCTTTCCGACAGCGCCTACGCAGGCGATACCGATCTCTCCGAGGCCGTTGCAGGGAAGAAGGCGATACAGAGGGCCGCGCAGAAGCTTGCCGACACTTTTCTCCTCCAGCTCGCCCAGAAGTGGAACGAGAAGAAATAGAGACAGGGGACTGTTTCTATAAACATGAAGATAACTGTGTTTTGAGGAACGCTGGCGTCTCGCCGTCAATTCAACCTGCAGAACGCTTCTATCTTGCTATCACAAAATGTGATAGCAAGTTTTGCCATCAACAACTATCAGGGGTAAGACTATGATTGGACGCATGTTTATTTCATTTCTGATTTTCTTTTCATTCTCATCCTTATCCCAGGACAATCAATCCGACAAAGCCGACCGACCGCCGGTGATCGCCGTAGGAGGATTCGCCAACAATTTCGGTTACTCACAGGAGTCGGCACACGCCCTTCTTGCGCTCCGGGACAGGGTTGTTTCAGATCTCGTCCGTAACTATGACTGCATAGTCTTGAGCCGTTCCAAAGGATACGACATGGCTATGGAAAAGGCCATCAACACCATTTCCATGATAGACAAGAAAAACATGCCTGATGCAATTCCTGCCGTAGATTATGCACTCACTGGATATTTCGAAGGGGGCGCCCGCGCAGAAGCGAACAGAGTGCATGTTGATTTTGTCCTTGTTGCCACGAATCCTGCGGAAAAGAGCAGGAGCGACTTTAAAATTGTCAGGATGAATGATGAGAGCCTGTGGCCTATAGACCAGAAGTCTGGGAAAATATCTGAAAGGATCGCCAAGGAACTGAAATTGAAAAAGCGTCCAGACAAAAAAGTGAAGGAAGGAAAAATAGACGAAGTCTGGGCCGTGCTTCCATTTTCCAGACTTGAGAAGGCGAAAAGTCTCAAGATGCCTCCGGACAGTGATCTTGCTATAAAGGTGGAGCTTGCACTTCAGGAGTCGAACAGGCTCAAGACCATTGTAGACCACAAGGACATAGATAGAACACTGATTGAGATGAAAATATCATCTTTGTCCGGCGCGACAGAAGGATTTGTCGGCGGATTGGCCATGATTATCGGAGCGGACAAGATAATAATGGGAACTGTAAGCAGCTCTTATCAGAAGGGCAATGACCTCAGGGTGGACATTCTGCTTGTTGACGGAAAGAATTCCGTTGTAATCGACAGTCGGTCTGCATTGTGCAACAAGGAGACGCTTGACAGGACAGTTTCCGCCGAGGCGCTGGAGTTTTTAAAGCATGTATATGTCAGTGTTCCGCTCGAGAATTCTACGCTCGAAATGCGAAAGAAGGAGGCTCAGCTGTATCTGGATGTTGGCAAAGCTATTAAAATAAGAACCAATTCCTATGATTCAGAAATGATATTGAATTCAATAGGCTTCTTTGATTCCGCCTATTATCTAGCCTGCGGCGATGATGAAACCCTATATAAGACGGCAGAAAAAATGACGGGGATAATGGGACACAAGAAGTTCGCAGGGCAATTTCCTGAAATTGTAAACGAACTTGGGAGGAAAGTTGAAGAAATGCTTGTGAATATTAACCCGTCTGAAAAATGCCCTTTGCCGTTCATTCAACGCGCTAAAGTGAAAATCATCTTGGGCAGATACGAAGAAGCGTTGAAGCTCGCAGAAGAGCAGATTGAAAATAACCCTAAGGCCGATAACCCTGAATCCAACGCCCCGGTTCCCTTTTCCATGGTAATGGTAATGATGGTAAAGGCAGATGCTTACATGGGCTTGAAGGAATACGATAAAGCCGTTAAGTGTCTTGAGAAGCTTCCACCTGTCAACTTCATAACTGCCAAACGTATTGATGTCTGCAAATTGAAAGGCGACGAGAAGAAGGAGTTGGAATACTTGAAGCAACTAAACATGGGCGGGTATGATTTAACAGAATACCCAATGAGGCTTTTCGCCCTTATGAAAAAACTTGAGGGTGCCGCCAACGCCATCAAATATGCCGACACAAATTTCTCATCCTGGATTGTGAACAGGCCAGAATACCAGATTGAACTTGTAAAAGCCTGCATCGAGAGCGGTGATAAGAAAAGAGCCGCTACCCTTATAGATATCCTGTCAAGCAAAAATATTTTTGAAAAAATAAAAAAGGAATCAAAAGAGAGGGCTGCGGAAATCACGGAACTGAAGAAGCAACTTGGCGATGTTACCGGAATTGAATGGAAAACCGCCGCACGGGTGAAGAAAATTCCAGAGGAATACAAGATTTACTTCCAACCCGTTGGCGACATGGATATGAAATCGCTCGAAGAAGCCGCAAAAAGCTTATCTGGTTATTTCGGCATTAAAACTGTTGTACTTCCAGTCCTGCCAATGCCGCAGGATCCCGATTGCTTCAAAAAGGACAGAGGCCAATATGACGCCAAGGCCTTGGCAGAAAGAGTTGCAATGTCAACAGAACTTCCTTCAGATGCGCTTTTCATAGCATATTTCACCAAGGAAAGCATCTATCAGGACGACCTGAGATTTGTTTACGGAAGCTATTATTCAGAATATGGCGGCAGTGTAATTTCATATCACATGATTAATTATGGCAATATGAAAATTTCAGATGTTCTCGCTAAAACTGCGGCAAGCATGCTGGTATCCAGGTATATGCAGAACAAATGCAAAAGTTTTTCATGCATAAGCGTGTCTTCCGGCAAAATGGATGGTAATGCCGATAAACAGCTTGCCTTATGCGAGACCTGCCAGAAAAACTACGCCAAATTGGATTTTAATAAATTATATGATGGACTTCAGAACAAATACATTCCGCTTGTAAGGGAAAATGTCAGAAACAAGATTAATTCTGACAAGGAAATTCGGAAATGGGTTGACGATTATAACCGGAAGGTAAAATCTGCACTTGAAAAGCAGAAGTAAGGAGTAAAGGAAACAAGATTATGATTAGAAATATGTCTTTTGTATTTCTGATTTTCTTTTCGATATCAACCTATGCGCAGGACACCCCTAATGAGAATTCCAACAGTCCTTCAATTGCCATCGGAGCATTCCTCGACATCTCCGGCGGCGATGCTGTCACGGCCTCCACCTTGCGCGAAAAGATTATCGCCCACCTTATGGCTAATTGCAATTGCCTGATCTTAAACAGGTCGCAAGGTTTTCGCGTTTCAGAGGAAAAAGCAATTGCAAATATGGACAAAGTCATAAATTCCTCAGGCACGCAAAGAGCTGTTCTCGCGGCGGATATGGTTGCAACCGGACATGTCCAAGCTAGAAATTCGCATAAGGAAACGCTGCTCTTCATTGACGGTCTCCGACAGGAATCCGGGAAAAGTTCAAAGCTGACCATTCCCACCGATTCTCCATCAGAGATAGCGGAAGCCATCGCAAAACAACTTGGCTTCCAGCCGAAACCCCCGACATCGGAACATCATGCTGCGCCGATCCTGCTCAAAGAAACCTGGACTGTCCTGCCATTCACAGTTGCAGATGCTAAAAAAACAGATCGTACAGGTGCGGAACTCGCCATCCGTGCAGAACTCGCCCTTCAGGAAAGCGGCAGGCTTGCAAAACTTGTCGATCACAATGAACTTGAAAAGATAATGACGGAAGCGAAACTCTCCCTGCTTACTTTCCAGAACCAGAATTCGGCTGCGGAGATAGGCAGAATAGCTCATGCCGACAAGGCAATCCTGGGTTTGCTCTCAACAGATGCCGGACAGAGTCGGCTTGACATGTTTCTTGTCGATGTTGAAACAACCGCAATTATCGCTGTCGAATCAGCTAAGATTCCGGCGGACGCCGTTTCAGACACAGCTGCGGCACTCGCAGTAAAATTCCTGGCCCGAACTTGGTCAAAACCTAAACTTTCCGTATGCGATTCCAAGAAGGCTGTACGGGAATTAAACGTTTATCTCAAGACTCTCGAACTGACCTCCCAAAACAAAGAGTCGTTTGACACCCGCCTTCTTTACGCAATAGTCCAGTGTGAAGCCGCCTTCCTTCTCGCTGGCAATGATCAGGGTTCTCTCCGCGCCATTGGTCACCGGATTAACTATGATGATGGCAAATGGATTTCCATGTCAGGCCCATTGAAAGACTATGCGGTATATCTCGCCGATCAAGTATATGGAAAGCTCCAGCAGTCGACTAAGCAAACATATTACCTCAATCGTATTACTGCTAGGATTAAAGCCGGACGATACGCGGAGGCTTTGCAGATGATTGAGGAATATGAACGCAAGGGTATGAGAGAAGACGAGAAGGACAAGGATGCCATGAAGGCCGGACTTCTCTTTTATTTTAAAAGGTATGATGAGGCCTTGGCTGCAGCCGAAAAATCGGATGATCATTACTGGTGCATTTACTCCTACGCCCCGTCTGGACTCATCGTGGACATAAAGAAAAAACTGGCTGGAGAATCCTCTGATCCTGACAGCGGGCTAAAGGCCGAATATGAGAAACTCGAGAAAGAACGTGTCGGAAAACTTAAGGGAGGTATTTTCAATGATTTTCAAAGATGGGCTTTTCTCGCTAGAAAATTTGAAAAACCGGAATCAGTTCTGAAGAAAATGCTTGAATGGAAAACTCTTGACATCGGTAGCCCTGACGCACAGATCGAACTAGCCAAAGCTTACATAGATACAGGAGAAAAGGAAAAGGCAGGCAGGATCATCGGACGGCTTTCTTCTGTGCCCCTTTTCAATACCAAGTATGTTGCCAAGGCGCCAGCGACCAGATTTAAGGAGTTGACATCTGAGGGAATCACTCCCATTCCAGAACAGTGGGCGACGTTGGGAAAAATTATTCCTCAAAAAAAAGCCTTTAAGCTTTATCTGCGTCCAATAGGCAGGGTTGATAAGGCTTTTGCTGAAAAAACATCACGGATATTGGGAGATTTTCTTGACATGGAAGTGGGCATTCTTCCTGCTGCGAACCTTCCCGAGGAATCTGAATCATACTCCCGAGAACGGAGGGGATATAGAATCGAGTGGCTCTGGAAAAGCTCCATGAATTCAAGTACGATTCCACAGGATGCGGTTTCGCTAATCCTCTTAACTGAGGAGAACTTGGTTGATGGCCTCTGGACTGATTTCTTTATGTTCCGGACAGAGATTGGTGGAGCCGTTTCGTATAAGGCACTCAAGGGTGGCTGGAATACCGAGGAATCTGTGGCTAAAGTTGCCGCCAGCATCTTTCTTGTCCAATGCAATAATGTGATGAACGGGGTTAATCAGGAAATATTTCAGAAAATAAATATTCCGCCATGGGGGATGAGTCTTGGTGCCTGCTCCAATTATCCCTGTTTAATGTCCTGCTGTAGAATCTCCCAGGAAAAGGACTTTCCGCGCCGAAAATTCGCCCTCTGCGAGGACTGCCAAAAGCGGTTCGCTAAAATCGATCTCGACCGGATTTGTAATTCGTTTCAAAAAGAGATTGGCAAATACCGGAGGGAACTTGAAAGAAATAATAACAAGTAACAGGGCAATACTATGATTAGACGCATGTTTATTTCATTTCTGATTTTCTTTTCGATCCCGTTCTACGCACAGGACACCAAGAACGATAAGACTGTCCGTCCTCCGGTGATCGCGATAACCGCCATTGCGAATTTCACATATCCAAAGGAATCCCATGACATCATGGCGATAAGGGACAAGGTCAAAAACACGAATCAGTTGGCAGATTTACAGCCGCAGAAGAGCATGACGAATCCCAGTTTCTCCATTGATTCAATTGAACGCAAGGAGAATTTCGGTCTTGTATTTTCCGGATTCATCAAGGTTCCAGCCAACGACATATACACTTTCCACCTGTAGTCCGATGACGGAAGCTCCATGACTATCGATGATTCAAAAATCATTGACAACAATGGAACAAAGGGGATTGCGACGAAAAATGGAAGCGTTGCACTAAAAGCGGGATTTCATCCGCTTCGGCTTTCATATTTCCAAGGAAGCGGCGACAAGTTCCTTGAACTGTACTGGCGGAGCGAAAAAAATGTAATAGGACAGAAAATCTCCAGTGACGTGCTGTTTCACAAATAATTTTGCTGCGCGGAGATAAGATTTGTTGGCAGCTCATGTTCGAGCGTTCTTTGTTAGTAGTAGCGCAATTTATTGCGCGTTGCCTTTAAGAACGGCGTATAAATTCACCTACTACAAACACAGGATAAATCATCAGCAGTTAAGATCATTTCCAAGTCCGACAATATCCCAGGTGTAGAGTTCGCCGTCTCTGTAAAGATTCCAATCCCATTGTCCGCGACGGGCAACTCAACATTTTCACATTTCCACATGCAACCTGATGATTTATTGGAAAAAGGTGGTAAAATACACGCAATATGGATACAAATGATCAAAGGTTGGAACAATATGAAAACAAGAAAAAAAACAGCGGCGGCGGTTACGCTTGGATGCCGGCTTAATCAGGCCGACACCGCCCTTATTTTCGGGCGACTCAGGGAAGCAGGCTATGAAATCCTGGAGTCTGACACCACCGAACC
>JBAYFV010000184.1:0-7651 GCA_041666985.1 Victivallales bacterium | reverse complement strand
CTCAAGTCCATCGCAGATTTTCTCTGACAGTCGAAAAGAAATCTTCGCTTCAAGGGAAAAAGGCGCTGGCGATCCAAGCACCCATTTTGCAACCGGCTCACAGCACTGCTTTTACCGCTTCAAAAGTTGCTTTTATGGATATTGGCCTGTTGGCAAAGGTACCGTGAATGCCCTTGTCTTTGAGATTGTCCGTGTGATAGTTTATTACTGCGTCAGGATCTTTGAGGACGTTTCCGGTAAGGATGCCGACGACAGACTCATCCGGTGAAATAACACCGGATTCCACCAGTTTTTTCGCCCCGGCTACGGAACAGCAGGAGGCTGGCTCGGCGCCGATGCCGGCAGCGTCAACCATCGCTTTGGCATCCATTATCTCCTGCTCCGTGACTTCTTCGACCACTCCGTTGCTCCACCGGATTCCGCGAAGCGATTTTTCCCATGACACGGGATTTCCTATCTTGATGGCGGTTGCAATTGTCTCCGGGTTCTTGACAGCCTCGAAAGGCCTGTTGAATTTCCACATTTTATAAAGAGGATTTGCCCCTGAAGCCTGGATGACGGCGATCCTTGGGATCTTTTTTATGACTCCCATTTCATGAAGCTCCATAAGCGCCTTGCTCAATGCGCTGTTGTTTCCCAGATTTCCCCCGGGAATCACAAACCAGTCCGGCACTTTCCAGTCAAGCTGCTGCAGAATTTCAAAGCATATCGCCTTCTGCCCTTCGATCCTGAACGGGTTTATGGAGTTAAGAAGATATATATCCAGCTTCTCGCAGATCTCCTGCACCAGTGTCATGGCATCATCAAAGTTCCCGTCAATCTGAAGTGTGAGTCCCCCGTAGGCGAGAGCCTGTGCAAGCTTCCCGTATGCTATTTTCCCGGACGGAATGAATATTATCGAACGGAATCCGCATGTCGCCGCATATGCCGCCATGCTTGCGCTTGTGTTGCCGGTGCTTGCACAGGCGACACATTTTGCGCCGTAAACATTGGCTGCCGTGATCCCGCAGGTCATTCCGCGATCCTTGAAACTGCCGGACGGATTTTCACCCTCGTGTTTCAGGAGAAAATTCTTGAGACCCGCATATTCACCGGCTTTCCCTGCCGGATAAAGCCTCGTATTCCCCTCCTGTTTCGTAATTATCTTCTCGTCAGGCACATCGAGAATCAGCTCCCTGTACCTCCAGACGCCTGAAGATTCAATGCCGGATTTCATGCCCCATCTTTTTTCCCAGGTTTTCAAAAGTTTTTTCCCGTCAATTTTACTCAGATCCCTGGTAAGATCGAGAATTCCTCCGCAGTCACAGGTGTAACGGACTTTTTCGAGGTCATATTTCCTGTGGCATTTCACACATTCCAACCAGGATTTTGTTTTTATAGATGGCATTTTATTTTTCCTTCGCGGGTCGGGATAAGGATTGGGCGGAGCGGATCTGGATTATGAAGTTTTCAGCATCATGCTTTCTAACCGGGTCTTCAATCTCCTTCACTGAAACCAGGAGATCTATGGCCTCCTGAAATTTTCTGTTTGTGAAAAGGACGTGAGCTTTCTTATAATTTTCATCAAAGGTGTCGGCCTTGAGCTTGAAAGCGTTCGCTTTTGCAGATATCTCGTCATGTCTTCTAGACGCATACGGATAGTGTTTCGTTCCCGCGGATGTTTCTTTTGCGATGGAGAAAAGCCTGAGCGACTCGTTGAAGTCAATTGGTTTTCTCAAATAATACTGCTCGGCGGTTTTAAGGTTCTGCTCCGCGCTGGAATTTTTCCTGTAGTCGTAGATGAAATACGCGACGGCGACGGCGACGGCGACAAGAATCAGGGAATTGATAATTGCGGCGACGGCGCCAATTGTCTTTTTCCTTTCAACTGTTTTTTTCCTGCCATGGCATGGCTTTCTTTGAATTGGAACTTTTCCTGCCGTTTTGCCCGTCTTGCCTGTACTGAAAAATGCGTTCCTGACAGCCTTTTCAAATTCATCCCAGGAACCGTATCGGTCTCCGGGCTTTTTCGACATCATTTTCCTGAGGATTGCAACGGTGTTTTTACTTACCCTTATATTCGGATTTCTGTCTATGGGTTCGGGAAAAGGTTCGGATATATGTTTCTCGATGATTCTAGTGACCTCTTTCGCATCGTAGGGGGCGGCACCCACAATCATGTGATAGAGCGTCGCTCCGAGCGAATACATGTCTGTGCGCCAGTCAAGGGGAAAGCCCTGCCCCTGCTCCGGACTCATGTAGAAGGGAGAGCCGAGCACTTCCTTTTCAATCTGCGCGCCGCCTAAAACCATATGCTGGGCTATCCCCATATCCATGAGGAAAACTTCACCCTTTTTGTCTTTCATGATATTGCCCGGCTTGACATCTTTGTGAATAAGTCCGTGCTTCTCCCAGGCGTAGTTAAGGGCGTCGCCTATTTTCAACGCCACCGTAAACGCCTCTTTCTCGGGAATGGTTACGCCCCTGTCAAGCACCTTCTCGAAATCCTCTCCTTCAACATACGTTATGGCCATGAAATAGCAGCTCTCGCTTTCACCCGCATCAATTGCCTTGATGATGTTTGGATGGTTGAGCTTTCCGGAAAGCTGGATTTCCTTGTTAAACATGTCAATGATGTCGCTGTCAGCTTTTCCGACAAGCGCTTTCATGATGACTTTCAGGGCTACAAGCCTCTGCATTGATGATTGTCTTGCAAGATACACATATCCCATCCCCCCCTTTCCCAGGAGACTGATGATTTCAAAGCCCCCAAGAACTTCGCCGGGTCGGAAATCTTCGCCCGGTACAACGACTGCGCCGTTGCAGTGCGGACAGGAAAGCACCATGTTGGCGGGTTTCTGGGATACGTCGAAAGTATTATTGCAATGAGTACACAGATATTGTTCCATATATTATTTTCATTCCATTAAAATATTGATGAATAGGCCGGGAAAAACCCAATAAATCTACCATTGTTTGGATAAAGTTAAAGGGAGCGTTTTCACAGTTATGTTTCTTATTTAAGACTTTTCAGTATCTCCAACGCCTCGGAGTCGCCGTTTTCCGCCGCTTTCGCAATCCATTCGACGCCGAGCTTCAGATTTTCTTCAGTCCCTTCTCCGTTGATGTAGCACACGGCCAGTCTCCGCTGCGCCTTGGCATCGCCGTTTTCTGCGGCTTTCCTAAACCAGTAGAACGCCGCCGTCTTATCGGCTCCGAATCCGCGACCCTGGTCATAAAAACACGCAAGATTGAACTGGGCGTGCGAATCATTTCTCTTCGCCGCCTCCAGGAAAAGCTTTGCGGCCTTCAAATCATTTTTGGGCTCGCCAAAACCTTCCATGGCGAAAACCGCAAGATTGAAGACGGCGTGGGCATTTCCCCTGGCGGCCGCTTTTTCATACCATTTTCTCGCCTCGTTGAAATCATGTTCCACCATATCGCCGTTCATGCAAAAGTCACCCATCTTCACCTGTGCCATCTCAAGACCCGACAATGCGGCTTTCTCATAAAGGGAGAATGCCTTCCGCCTGTCCTGCCCCACAAACTGGCCGGTCTCATGGAAATACGCCAGCTTCGCCATCGCCTCCGGATTATCCTTTTCAACCGACGACTTCAGCCATAAAAGCATAGTCTCATCATTTTTCGGACATCCCCTTCCTGAAAAATAGCAGTCCGCAAGAATCCTCATTGACTCGGAACTGTTTAACAGGACACCCCTTTCAAGAAGCGAAACCGCCTTTTTCTCATCCTTCTGTACGCCCAGACCGTCAAGATAAAGTTCTGCGAGTTTCGCAAACGCCGGCGGAAAATCGGACGATACAAGACTTTCAAACATCTCTGCGGATGCCCTGATGTCGCGCGGTATCGCCCCTCCCGGATTTTCAGGCGAGGGAATACCGGTCTGATAGCATACCGCAACATTGAATTTTGCCTGGAGAAGTCCGGATTCGGACGCCTCCCTGTAGCATTTGAACGCCTCAATCGGATCCGCTTTCACACCAAGCCCCCGGTCATAGCATAAGCCGAGGTTGAACGAGGCGGACTTGCTCCCGCTTTTCGCGGCTTTCCTGTAGCAGCTGAAAGCAAGGGTGTAATCCTTTTCGAGACCGTATTTGCCAAAGAAATATGCGTTGCCAAGCAGAACAAGGGATTCGGCATCCCCGTCTTTGGCTTTTTCCTGAACTGATGCAATATCAATCTTTTCAGATCCGTTATCGTCCGAGGCGTAAAGATGGAGGGGGGGGTTTGAAAATAAAAAGACAAGCACCGTAAGGAGCCGCAGAGAAATAACTTTGACATTTGCCGGCTGGAATTTTGGATTGATTATCATGATGTTTGCAAGGAGTCCGCTGCGGCGGATAGCGGGTAAACAGCGTGATAAGCGGCCAAAAGAACGCCAGCCCATCGGGGCGGAATTCCATGTATTTGCCTTCTTCGTTGCTTCGCCCCTTACGTATGTACCACACGCGCTGGACTCGCGCCCCGAATCCAAACACCTGTATTTTCCGCCAAATGTCAAATTTATTTCCTTACGACTACTTAGCAGGAGGAAAAGATTTGCCATATTCCCTGTAATTTCCCTTAAACTCCTGAAATGATTTGTCATACCTGATTTTGCTGTCTTTTGAAAGGGTGCTGATATGCGATTCCCTGTATTTCCTGATGTAGGGTTCGGCGATTTCAATCTGTGCCACAATTGACTTGTAAATGCCGAGTTCGCATTTCCTGAAATTCTCCCCCATCAAGAGTATTTCCGGTTCCGAAACAGTACTGACGCTGTCCTTCTTAAACTGATCCTCGATAAAACTGTTTTCATAGCTTACCAGGATGCCTGCCGCTTTTACGACGTCCCTCAGCATAATCAGATATTTGTTCATGAAGCCGAGGCCTTCCTTCCCCGGAACATCCTCCGTGAGGATTATTGAATCGCAGGAATCTATGGATGAATCAAGGAGCTCCAGGATGACATCATAAAGCTCAACCCGCCTTTCAAGAGGCGCGTCGGGAAGGTGTTTAATGAGGTATGCAGCCCATTCATACGCCGAATCGCGTCGCGCCATCAGGGAAGGAACGTTCATCATGACAAGGCAGTCCTCGGTTATCACCCGGCTAGACTCCATGCCGAAAGTCATTTTCTTGAGGGTTTTTGTAACCGTATTAAACACACTTTTTTCCTTCCCTGTCATTTTCCCTCCTCAAATATTGTCTGGGGCTTGGGGCTTGGAGCTTGGCGCAGGTTTTTTACCGAAAAACTTCATGACTTTCCGAAGATCCTCCCACGCCTCTTTTTTGGCGGGAGGATTCCTGAGAAGATATGCCGGGTGCAGAGTCGGCATTATTTTTATCCCCCTGTATTCATACCAGGTTCCCCTTATTTTTGTGATGCCGGTCAGACCAAGCAGATATTTAAGGGGAACCGCTCCCAGGAGTACAATAACTTTCGGGCGGATAATATCAATCTGCCTGTTGAGGTAGGGAAGGCATTTCTCCGCCTCTTCGTCCGTGGGATTCCTGTTTTCCGGAGGGCGGCATTTCACGATGTTCGCAATATAAACCTCTTCACGCGTAAACTGCATCGCAATTATCATCTTGGTGAGAAGCTGTCCGGCTCTTCCGACAAATGGAAGCCCCTGTTCGTCCTCGTCTCTGCCGGGGCCTTCGCCTATGAACATGAGTTCCGCATGACGGCTCCCGTCTCCGAAAACCGACTTGTTCCTGGTTTTATGAAGTCCGCAGAGGGTGCATTCCGCAGCTTTTACGGTTAGTTCATCCATGGACATCTTGTCAAGCTCAGGCCTTTCAGAAGGCTTGAGCGCATTTTCCGGGGAAATAGGGTTGATTCCCTCCCTTGCTTTTGCGAAATTCGCAGCCGGCGCCGAAACCGGCACTGAGCAGGCAGATTCGGGGGCTCTTTTAACCGCAGGTTTTGCAAACCTCACAGGTTCAGCCTTTTTCAGCTGCATGAACTTTTGAAGGACGGCAGGATTGACATCCGCGTATGCATAATTTTCCGACTCTATTTCAAGACATCCGATTATCTGGTTTAAAAGGCTCCGCTTGTGCATATAAGGGTTCCGTGCGATGATTTTTGTGTTTTCAAATGTCGGGAACTATACATTTTAAAAGATCAGAATACAAAATAAGGCGCAGTATGAGTTTGATTTTTTTAAAAACAAGTTATAGTTCTGCCCCCTGTTATGAGAAAAATCAAATATTTGGAGTCTGAAATGAAGAAATCCCTGCTTAAGCACATGAAATTGTTTTCAATTTCCACGGTGGCGGCGGTAATTTTCCTTGTCGGCGCCGACGCCTTGTGCCAGGAAGTGAAAAATGCCGGAATTCAGCCGCCGCCTGTCAAAAGGGAGATTCTTAAAGATGCCGGGAATAAAATCATCCCCCCTGTCGAGACAATGGGTTCGTACTGGGATCAGACACTGAAAAAGCTGGAGGGCAATTTCAATTTCGGAAAGCTTACAGCAAAGGACATATTCTTTTTTACCATAGGGCTTATGCTTACGCTGGTTGTTGCGCGCTTCTCGAGATGGTTCCTTGAGAATTACGCCGTCAAGCTGGCTTCCCATACCGAGACGGAGGTGGACGACCTGGTTTTTTCGGCATTGGGCAGACCTCTCTCCCTTCTGGTTGTCGCCATCGGAATATACGGCAGCAGTTCGCTTGTTTTCCCGCTTATGTCGGAGAAAGTGATTGCCGTTGCCGGGAAACTTTGCACTGCAATATCCGCAGTCGCCATTGCCTGGGCGATGTACAGGCTTGTCTCGGTGGTTGACTACCTTGTCGGGAGATTTGCAAAAAGAAGCGACAACGATCTGGACGATCTTGTTGTTCCTGCGATAAGCAGGACATTGAAGGCTGTCGTAGTCATTTTTTCCGTTCTTCTCATCGGACAGAATATTTTCAACATCAATATAACAACCCTCCTTGCAGGTGCCGGCGTGGCGGGACTGGCGGTGGCCTTTGCGGCGCAGGACACCATTGCCAACGTCTTCGGTTCGATAATGGTCATACTCGACCAGCCGTTCAAGGCCGGAGAAGTCATAAAGGTCGGCGATGTCACAGGTCAGGTTGAGCAGATAGGGTTCAGAAGCACCAAGATCAGAACCCTCAACGGGCATCTTGTCACAATACCAAATAAGAACATGGCGAATGCGACAATCGAAAACATAAGCAAACGCGCCTCCATCAAGCATGAAATGAACCTTACCCTTGTTTATGACACCTCGCCGGAAAAAATGGAGAAAGCGGTTAAAATCCTCCATGAAATCTTTGACAACCATGAGAATATGAGGCCTGAATTTCCTCCGAGGATATTCTTCAATTCGTTCAAGGACTGGTCTCTGAACATTTACATGGTCGTCTGGTTCAGCTCCGGAGATTATTTTTCCTTCCTTGACTGGCTCCACAGGAAAAACCTCGAGATACTGAAACGATTCAACGACGAAGGCATTGATTTCGCATTCCCGTCAAACACGACATATCTTGCCGGCGACCCGAAAAGAAAACCGGAGTTTCTGGTGAAGCGATAGATTGAGCTGGTTGCAAAATTCAAAATTTAACGGAGGGCGGGTTTTCCAACCCGCCAAACCTTAACTCAAACGGCGGGTAAGAAAACCCGCCCTCCGTTGGTTTTGCTTCAGCAAGAGGCAATTTT
>JBAYFV010000183.1:0-7657 GCA_041666985.1 Victivallales bacterium | reverse complement strand
AACTCAAATTTAAAGGAGCGCGGGTTTTCTTACCCGCGGAAATCTAACTCAAGCGGCGGACTGGAAAGTCCGCCCTCCGTTAGTTTTGAATCGGCTCAGGGTAGTTTTGAAATTACCTCAATAGATAGCCAATTTAAAAACACTGAATTTTTCAGAGTTTTGAAATCGGCTCACCGAAAGGAGGAGAAACATGAAGATGAATGCAGGCTGGAATGACCGTGCGCCGATAGAACTGCAAGGGCTGCGCGTGACGATGTCGGAACCGGTGTTGGTGCGGCGTAGCAACTGGTTCTGCCATTACCCGTCGCTGATCCGCCAGCCAAGCGGCCGTCTCTGGGCAACGATACAGGCCAATGCCGATGAAGCTGTTCCCGGAGTCACAACCCTGCTGTCGCGTTCAGACGACGGCGGTCTGACATGGGAGGAACCGTTTATCATCGGCGGCGGCCGTGGTGGTGGGGGCAGCGATCTGCTGCTTGCCGACGGCAGCGCAGTGGTTATTCCTATGAGGCTTCGGCCAAGACCGGGCGTCGCGACAATCGGTGCGCCTTGTTACATCATTTCGCCCGAAGGACGTCCGAAACTGTGTCAGACCGGCGTGAACGTCAGCGGCTGGTCACGGCCGCTGCAGCCGGTGGACACCGCCGGATTGGGCTTAGCCAGCTTCGTGTTCGACGGCCAGGTTGTGCGCGGCAGAGCCGGCGAATACCTGACAACGCTGTACGGAAAATTCGAGGGAGACAGCCGTTTCACGGTGGTGTTAGCTGAGTCGGCGGACGGGTTTTCCTGGCGGATCCGGTCGATCATTGTCGGGGCGGACTGCCTGCTCAAAGGCGAGGAAGGCCCCTGCGAGGCTGCCGTCTGCCGGCTCGTGACAGGCGCAGGACAGGGCCGGCTGATGTGCGTGTTCAGGTTGGGCGGGCTCGTGCCGTACGGCCAGACCTGGAGCGAGGATGACGGGCGCACATGGACGAAGCCCGTACCCATGCCGGCCTTTTCCGTCGAACCGAGCCTCCAGGTCATGCCCAGCGGCATCATTGCGCTGTCCGGCGGCCGTCCCGGCATTTACGTCTGGCTCAACACCGATGGCAGCGGCACGAGCTGGCAGGCCGTAGATGTCCTGACCCACCACAACGCCTGCCGGTCTCGGACTGAGGATCAGATTAGCAAGACGACCAGCTATACCGAGTTAATGCCATTGGACGAACGCCGGCTCCTGCTTATCTATGATCGCCTGGAGATGTATGGCCAAGAGATGGTAGACAACGAAAACGTCCAGAGCGTGTGGGCGCTGCGGATCACGCTGGACTGAAGCGGGCGAGTGAAAAACTGAGGTATGACGCGGGAATCACCGAGGATTATTGTGGCGCTGGACGAAGAATTTGATGGTGGATACCCCTCAAGTGTTGAAAATGACGATGGAACAATTGTAACAGCTTATTACAGCGTTGGTGTTTCAATGCATCAGCGTTATCACATGGGTGTTTGTCCGATGGACACTCGACTAAACTTTAAGACATGGCTTTTATGAGAATACCAGACGGGATATTTGGCCTTGTAGAGGTTCTTTGCAGTCTTCGGAGATATTTTCCCCTTGTGGTTCAGAGGGATAATGGCACTTGGAAACTTTTTCAAGGAGCAAGCGATTTGCTGTAAAACGTCCACATTAGGCTTGAAGTTTGCACTCCAGGAATATATCTTTTAGCCCGGCAAAAGTTTCAAGCAAAGAGGGGATCCATGGAAAATTTATTAGGAGAGATTTCGGGTGACATGAAATTCTACTGGGCCCTTGCCGTTTTCGGTTCATTTATTTTCATAATCCAGCTTATAATGTCAGCCTTCGGTTTTGGTCATGATGCTGACACCGGTTCCGGGGCTGACACGGCTACAAGCCATGCCGATGCGGGTCTTTCCATATTCAAGCTTTTCTCCGTACAGTCCGTTGTCGCGTTCGTAACCTTTTTCGGCTGGGGCGGTGTAATCTGGGGCAAAAACGGCTTGAGCGGTTTTTTCGCGGCGCTTGCAAGCGGCATCTTCATGATGTTCGCCACTTCCCTTTTCCTTTACTACCTTATGAAGCTGCAACAGAGCGGAAACATAAATGCGCAGGACTATGTCGGATGCGCCGGGACAGTCTACATGAATATTCCGGGGGGGAAGGTTCAGCACGGCAAGGTCACAGTGAATCTCAGGGGCTGCTCCAGGGAAATCATCGCGGTTGCCGACGAGGATATTCAGACGGGTTCGACCGTAACCGTTGTCCAGCAGATAGACGGACGTCGTTTTCTTGTCAAAAAGATATAATCCCGGCGGGCTTTGCCCTCATCAAAATCCGAAACCAGAATATCGAAATTCGAAACAATAAGCAAAGACACAAAGATAAAATAAAACAAGGAGTTTACTATGGGGTCATTGATTGGTGGAATGTTAGCTGCGGCGTTTGCGTTTTTCGTGATTTTAATGATCTGGGCCAGCAGATACAAGAAATGTCCGTCCGACAGGATCATGGTCATTTACGGAAAAACTTCCGGCAAGGAGGCGGCAAAATGCATACATGGCGGCGCTAAATTCATAATTCCCGTAATCCAGGATTACGGCTTCCTGTCGCTGCGCCCCCTGCAAATCGAAGTGAACCTCGGGAATGCGCTCTGCAAACAGAATATCCGTATCAATGTCCCGTCAATTTTCACAATCGGGATAAGCACAGATCCGCTGATCATGGGCAATGCCGCACAACGTCTTTTCGGACTGACGCCCGACGCAATCTCCGCACTCGCCAGAGACATCATATTCGGTCAGCTCCGTCTTGTCATCGCCTCAATGACAATCGAGGAAATCAACACCGACCGCGAGACCTTCCTGAAAAATGTTGAAAACAACGTGGCTGCGGAATTGAACAAGGTCGGACTTGAACTGCTGAACGTAAACATCACCGACATCACCGATGAGAGCGGATACATTGAAGCTATTGGTAAAAAAGCCGCTTCCGAAGCCATCAACAGGGCGAAAATCGATGTTGCCGAGCAGGTCAAACTCGGTTCAATAGGTGAAGCCGAGGCTTCGAGACAGCAGAGAATATCCGTGGCTAAAAATGAGGCCGACGCCCAGACCGGTGAGGCAAATGCCGCCAGAGACCGCCGTATCTCTGTGAAACAGGCTGATTCGGAAGCCGTCAACGGTGAAAATATTTCAGCCATAGAAATCGCAAAATCGAATGCCATCCGTTCCGAGCAGGAAGCCGAAGCGTTCAGAAAAGCTGAATCCGCAAAACGCATAGCCGAAGCCCAGATCGAGAAGGCGCACTTTGAAGCGGAACAACAGGCGCAGACATCACGTGCCAACATGGAACGTGAAAAACAGAGGGCCGAGGTTATTGTTCCTGCGGAAATTTCCAAGCAGCAGATTGAAATCGCCGCCGAAGCCGAAGCCGAGAAAACCCGTCGCGAGGCGAAAGGACAGGCGGATGCGAAATTCGCATTACTGCAGGCCGAAGGCCGCGGTAACTATGAAATACTGAAGGCCAAAGCCGCAGGTTTCCAGGAAATCATCAAATCCTGCAATAACGATTCCGACTCCGCATCCAAGATGCTGCTGATTGAAAAACTCGAAAGCATTGTACAGCTCCAGACCGAGGCCATCAAGAACATCAAGATTGACAAGGTGACCGTATGGGAAGGCGGACAAAATGCCGGAGGCAAGACATCCACCGCGAATTTTCTCAGCGGCATGATGCAGAGCCTTCCTCCGCTCCATGATGTCGCAAGCATGGCAGGAATAGACCTTCCCGGCTATCTCGGGAAAGTCAAATACGACACCCAGGAGCAGGAAAAGGTATCAGCAAGAAAATAATTCATGAGTGAGGCTGGCTGGAGGCCAGCCTTGCTTCAGGCAAAAAAAAAAGAGCTGGCGGCCGTGAGGCTGCCAGCTCTTTGCCATAACGTATTACACAACACCTTGATCGATCATCGCGTCCGCGACTTTTTTGAACCCGGCGATGTTTGCGCCGTTCACGTAGTTTCCGGGTGTCCCATACATTTCAGCAGCTTCATATGCCGATTTATGGATATTGATCATGATCTGGTGAAGTCTGCCGTCAACTTCATCTTTCTCCCATTTGAGTCTCATCGCGTTCTGGGACATTTCGAGTCCGGATGTTGCAACGCCGCCGGCGTTTGCAGCTTTTCCGGGACCGTACATGACCTTGTTCTGGAGGAAGATCTCTATGGCTTCAGGTGTTGAAGGCATGTTGGCGCCTTCGGACACGCAGATGCAGCCGTTCTTCACAAGCGCTTTGGCGTCTTCGCCGCTGACTTCGTTCTGCGTGGCCGACGGGAATGCGGCTTCCGCAGCAACAAGCCCCCAGGGCTTCCTGCCTTCGTGGAACGTGGCATTCTTGAATTTCTTCCCGTAGTCGCTTATGCGCCCGCGATGGATATTCTTGAGTTCCATGACGTACTTGAGTTTTTCCTCATCAATACCGTCTTTGTCTATGATTGTACCCGCCGAGTCGGAAAGTGAAACGACTTTTCCGCCGAGCTGGCTGACTTTTTCAACTGTGTATTGCGCTACGTTTCCGGAACCTGAAACCAGAACCGTCATACCCTTCAAGGATTTGCCTTTGGTCTTCAGCATTTCATCCGCAAAATATGTGGAGCCGTATCCGGTGGCTTCCGGACGGACGAGGCTTCCGCCCCAATATAGCCCCTTGCCTGTCAGGACACATGCGTTGTTGTTCACTATTTTCTTAAACTGACCCTGGAGGTAGCCGATCTCACGTCCGCCGACGCCTATGTCGCCCGCAGGCACATCCGTGTCGGCGCCGATATGACGGTAGAGTTCGGTCATGAAACTCTGGCAGAACCTCATCACTTCGCTGTCGGATTTTTCCTTGGGGTCAAAATTGCATCCGCCCTTCGCCCCCCCCATCGGAAGTCCGGTCAGGCTGTTTTTGAAGATCTGCTCGAACCCGAGGAACTTTAAAAGTCCGAGGTTCACCGACGGGTGGAACCTGAGTCCGCCCTTGTAGGGGCCGATGGCACTGTTGAACTGCACCCTGTAGCCTCTGTTAACCTGGATCTGACCTTTGTCGTCAACCCAGGACACCCTGAAAGATATGGATCTTTCCGGTTCGGTGATTCTTTCAAGAATCCTGTGTTTTTCGTACTTGGGTTCCTGGTCCATTAGCAGACTCAGGGATTCAAGGACTTCCTTTGCGGCCTGGAGAAACTCTTTCTCCCAGGGACAGGTCTCATGCAGATGGTTCAGCACTCTTACAACATAAGAGTTCATGTTTTCCTCCATTTGGTCTTTTCATATCCGGCCTACCCCTTCCGTGGATCTACGGAAAACTCAGGAAAACGGCGGAATTATTGAAAGTAAAATGGAGTCTGTTGAAAAAAAATCAAAGGGGAATAAAAAGAAAACGCGGAAAGCGCCGGCGCTTTCCGCGTTTCCTTCTTGTAGGATTAAACGGGGATTAGTAAATGAAAAGCATCTCTCCGTACTTGGGCAGAGGCCAGATATGATCATCCACTTCCTGCTCCAGCTTGTCTACCGCCTTCCTCATGTTTTCAGTCTCTCTGAGGATTGCATCGGTTTTATGCGCTTCAAGAGATTTCTCCATTTTGTCGCAGGCCTCGCAGATGTCGGATATGAGATCGCCGATAACTACGGCCTTTTTCTTCTGCTCCTCGGATCCGGCGGTGACCCCGATCGCCTTGAGCTTGATCACGGTGTCCGCGATAACACCCTGCTGTTTAATTGCAACCGGCAAGAATATTGTCTTTACCATGTTGAGGGCGAGAGTGCCTTCGAGAACGATGGTCTTCTTGTATTCCTCGATATAGACCTCATAGCGCGAATGAAGTTCTGTCTTGCTCAACACCTTGTATTTCGCGAAGAGGTGTTCCGCCTTCTTGGAGAGAAGTGCGTCGAGGGCTTCCGCAGTCTTCCTGAAATTCGGAAGTCCGCGCTTTTCAGCCTCCTTCGTCCACTCCGCAGTGTAGTTGTCCCCGTTGAATATGACCCGCTTGTGGGTCTTTATGATATCATGGAGTATCGCCTGCAGGGCGCTGTTGAATCTTGCAGGCGGAACTTTTTCAAGCTCGGTCGCAATTTCATCAACGGACTCGGCGACGATTGTATTGAGGGCGATGTTCGGTCCTGCGCATGACTGGTTCGAGCCGACTGCGCGGAACTCGAATTTATTTCCTGTAAATGCGAACGGGCTTGTGCGGTTCCGGTCTGTCGCGTCTTTCGGGAGAATCGGAAGAGTGTCGACTCCGACATGCATTGTTCCGCCCGACTTCGAGGATTTCGAGCCTCCTTTTTCAATCTGCTCGATGACATCGGTGAGCTGTTCTCCGAGGAAGATCGAGATGATTGCGGGGGGAGCTTCATTTGCGCCGAGACGATGGTCGTTGCCGGCATGTGCGACTGTCGCACGGAGAATGTCGGCGTGACGGTCTACAGCCCTGATTATTGCGCAGAGGAGGGTGAGGAATATTGCATTCTCGTGCGGGTTTCTCCCCGGTTCGAGAAGATTTTTCCCGTCGGGGGATACCATCAGCGACCAGTTGTTGTGTTTTCCTGAGCCGTTTACGCCGGCAAACGGTTTTTCATGGGTCAGGCAAACGAGTCCGTGGTGGGACGCGACCTGGCGGAGAACTTCCATGACAATCATGTTGTGGTCAACCGCAAGATTCAGTTCCTCGAAAATCGGGGCCAGTTCAAACTGCGCTGGAGCAACCTCGTTGTGGCGGGTCTTGGCGGGGATGCCGAGTTTCCAGAGGGTCTGGTCGGCTTCGTTCATGAAGTTCAAGATGCGCTCCTTGACGGCGCCGAAATAATGGTCTTCCATCTGCTGGTGTTTGGCAGGCACGCTTCCGAACAGCGTACGGCCTGTCTGGATGAGATCCGGACGGGCAAGATAGAGTTCCTTGTCAATAAGGAAATATTCCTGCTCTGGCCCGAGTGTTGCGACAACCTTGCTGTCTACTTTCTCTCCGAAACATGCAAGGAGTCTTTTCGTCTGCGCCGAAATCACCTGCATTGAACGCAGAAGAGGGGTTTTCTTGTCGAGGGCCTCGCCGGTATACGAGCAGAAAGCTGTCGGGATGCAGAGGACTGCGCCGGACGCGCTGTGTTTGATGAAGGCGGGGCTGGTCGGATCCCAGGCCGTATAACCGCGGGCTTCAAATGTCGCCCTTATTCCGCCGGAAGGGAAGCTTGAAGCGTCGGGTTCGCCTTTGACAAGCGATTTGCCGGAGAAATCCATCATCACTCCGCCCTCGAGATCCGGCTCAATGAATGAATCATGTTTTTCAGCGGTTGAACCGGTGAGGGGCTGGAACCAGTGGGTGTAATGGCTGGCACCCTTGCTGAGCGCCCATCGTTTCATCGCGTTTGACACATCGTCCGCTATTGTCGGGTCAAGAGTCGCCCCGTTCCTTATTGTGTGGAGAAGCTTCTTGTAAACCGGCTTTGGAAGATAGTCCTTCATCGTTTTAAGGTTGAACACATCCTGTCCGTAAATCTCGGTGATGTCGCATTCCCTGCCGTCTCCGCGGATCTCCAGTTTCCTGTTCGCGATGTTCGATATCACATGCTTTCTGAGATTCATGCATCCCTCCATATTGATAAATATCTTTAGAGTTTT
>JBAYFV010000182.1:0-7660 GCA_041666985.1 Victivallales bacterium | reverse complement strand
GTGGTACATTGCACCGACAAAAGCCAGTCCGCCGACCCCGATCGCCAAGGTTATTATGCCCAAGTGCTCGACACTGGAGTACGCAAGCAGCCGTTTGTAATTCTTCACTTTGAACATGAAGACAAATGCGACGAAAAGTGAAAGCAGACCTCCTATGATCAATATTGTCTTCGCAAATCCGTGGATTGAGGTGGGTGCGACTATCTGGAAAATCCTCATCACCCCGAGCAATGCCGTTATGCGCAGGGAACCTGCCATAAGGGCGGCAACAGGACTGGGAGAGTTGCTCGTGGCGTCAATGTCGGCGGAGTGCATTGGCGCGATACCGATTTTCGTGCTCATGCCGACAAAGATGAAAATAAAGCTCGCTTTCAGCCAGACCGGATTCAGGAGGGCCGCATTTTTTGCAAATTCTGAAAAAAACAATTGCCTCCCTTCAAGCAACGTTCCGCTTGCCGAAAGCGTGAGAAACAAGATTCCGATAAAGGCGAACGCGATTCCAAGCGAAACCAGGAAAAGATATTTCCACATCGCCTCCAGCGCCTCTTCATTGCGGTAGTAGTAGATCAGCGGGGCCACGCTTAAGGTCGTGGCTTCCGAGGCGACCCAGTACATGCCGAAATTATTGCTGAGAATCGCGGCGGTATTGGCAAACAGATAAAAATTGAGCAGCAGGAAATAATATTTCTTCCCGGAGGCCGAGCTGGATGTCGCCGCTCTCTTCAAGTAGGTGAAGGAGGCCAGGACAACCCAGAAATAGACATTGGAAAGGACCAGAAGAAACAACTGGCTGAGAGAATCCGCGCTGAATAAGGCAGATACGCCCGGCTGAAGCCAGCCAATGAATAAACTGAAGGAAAACACAAGATGAAGCACGCTTACGGACAGCGAAATATAATATTGCACACGGATGCTTCTGGCAAGGTAACATGCAACCGCTGATATTAAAGGTGTTAAAATGGCGAGTGGCAGCAACATCAGTCTTTCAGCCTCCTCAACGCGGACACCTCAAATCCGGAAAGTGTCGAACTGATTTTATTTAACGCGATCCCCATCAGGAAAACCACCACGAAAACATCAAGCAGCGCGCCCAGTTCAATCATCATCGGGAGCTTGGAGGCGAGGGTGGAGCCAAACAGGAATATGCCGTTTTCCAGCACCAGGAATCCCGCGACATGGACTATCAGCTTTCTTCTGAATATAATTACAAATATGCCCACGGCCACCGCTGAAAACCCGCCGGCGAACGGAATGGTCGCTATCCCCGTGCTTTTAGACAGGATATTGGCGGCGACAAATATTGCCGTCATCGTGAAAATCACCAGCAGCAAAAAGGAGAATTGCTGTATCGTGGGTTCGATTGTCCTTTTCACGTCAAGATTAACAAGTATTTTTTTGATATACATTGGAATTAAAATCACCTTAACGGTAAACAATGTTGCCGGAAGTATTAAGGCGAGAACAGAAAACTCGTCAATCAGGGGGAACAGCAGCAGCACAGTCAGTATGACACCCTGAATCTGCAGCACGGTGACATATGCTTTCACCCGCGATGTAACCGAGAGATAAAAAAGAGAGAGGCAAAAAATTATACTGAGAACATTTTGCATGACCGCCTTCTATTTTGTAAACGTATAAATCAACAGATTCAACACCCCTATTGCGGTGGCAAACAGGAGGTAATGCGGGACATTCTTCAATTTGAACCGGGCGGTTACCGTTTCAACCGCCGCCAATGCCGTGGCTAAAACCATGATAACCACAATGAAGATTATAATTGCGACATTATAATTCTGCACCGCCAGAGGATAAAACAACGACGCCTCAAGTATGGCATAAATAAACAGCTTGACATAACTGCAATACTGATACAGGAACAAATCCACCCCGGAATTGTCCAGAATCATTACTTCGTGAATCATCGTGAGCTCCAAATGCGTGTTGGGATCATCAACGGGCATGCGAGAGCATTCCGTAACCGCCAGAATCAAAACGGATATTGAACAGACAACTATGAACACAATATAATTGACATTATCCAGCCTTATCGAGTGATAAATGTCATAAATGGAGGTGAAATCGCCTGCAAACGCGACACTTCCGATGGTGAAGAAGAAAATCGGTTCGGCGAACACCGCAAAGGTGGCTTCGCGCGCCGCGCCCATCCCTTCAAATGAACTTCCTATGTCCATCGCCGCGAGTATCTGGAAAAACCTTGCAAGTCCCAGTAAATAGGCGAATAGAATTATATCGCCCTCAAAGCTTATCAACGGTTTCGTGAAACCTATGGGCAGCATTGCCGCGGCGATGACAACCGCCACCAGATTTATCACCGGAGAAATGTCGCTGATAAACGAAGCGGTGCCTGCGTTGATCGTCTCCTTCCGCAAAAGCCTCCTCAACTCATAATACGGCTGTGCGACAGGAGCGCCGATTCTTGCTGTGAACACTGCTTTCTGCTTGTTGACCAACCCCGAGAAGAGCGGTGCCAGAACAAGAATGGCAAGCAATGAAACAATTCCCTGGGCCAACGAGTTTAAATCCATAGGAAACCTATAAGGCTGTAAATTGATATTATTATCAGAATAAACGCGACGTAATACCGGATATCGGAATAATTGAACAACTCAATCCGGGAAATAAACGAGCTGAATTTATCAAACCACGGCAGAAGTATTTTCGAGTCGACAAAATCATCCGCATGGCTTTTGAATTTATTTTTAGCGGGAAAAGCTTCCGACTGTGATTTTATTTTCTTGTGATAGCCCAACGCGGATTTTGAAATGGAGTTCAGCTGGTCGGCAAAAGATGAAGCCGTATATTGCATTCTTGGACTCAGCCCCTCGTACCCGCAACCCCACGCCGGCGAAATTTTTCTTCCGTATTTTCCATTAATAAACCGTTTCCACATATAAATCAGGATGAATCCGGCCAGCATCGCCAGAAAAGTCAGACCGATATAAAACCAGTTGATATCCAGCAGGGCCGAAGAAGCGTTGCCCGGAATAAAAGAGCGGCTTAAGACGCTATTGGTCACGCGGACAAACGGTTGAGGATAAAATCCGATTACCGAACAGAGCAGGGCTAAGATTCCAAGAGAAAGATAATCATACGGAGAAATATGGAAATGTTTTATCTCTTTCCTCTCACTGCCTAAAAACATGATTGAATTGATCTTGGTGAAGCAGGCAACCGCCAAGCCGCCGACAAACGCCAGTCCGACCGTTGAAACCAGCATCAGCAAAGGATAGTAGTTTTTCAATTCCCGGGCCGTGGTGAAAAAACCGTTGAAGATGATAAATTCGGAGATGAATCCGTTGAGCGGCGGAATCCCGCTGATTGCCACGGAGCCTATCAGGAACAATATTGCGAAAAATCTTCCGCGCCGCGCAATCCCCCCCATCAGTTCAATGTTCCGCGTTCCCAGATTCTGATAAATCACCCCGCTTCCGATGAACAGCAGGCTTTTAAAAACAGCATGATTGAGCGTGTGCAGGAGCGCTCCGCCAAAACCAAGCACCTGGACAGGCGGCGAATGGTAGGCCGAGCCGATAAAACCGATGCCGATTCCAATGCCGATGATGCCGATATTTTCAACTGAGTGGTATGCGAGCAACCGTTTGATGTCATGCTGGGCCAGGGCATACCAGACTCCGAATATCGCGCTTACCATGCTCACCGCCAGAACAAACCAGCCAAGCCATTCAGGGGTTGGATTGAGAAACTGGAATGTCCGGAAAATGCCATAAATCCCGGTTTTAATGATTATGCCGGAAAGAAACGCACTGAAAACGGTCGGCGCGATCGGATGCGCCCTCGGAAGCCAGACGTGGAACGGCATAAATCCGGATTTCATGCCGAACGCCGTCAATGACAATACATACAGGAGAATGAATAAACCACCCGCATCCGGCGAAACATGAAAATCGCTGAACAGCCAACTGTTTGACTGATGATGAAGCAGAAAGAAAAAGACGTAAAGAATAAAAACAACAACATGATTCATCACCAGGTAATAGAAGCTTCCCGTTTGAACATCCCCCTTTTCCTTTTCGAAAATCATTCCCAGATAGGCCGAGGTGCTCATCAATTCCCAGCACACCAGGAAAAGAATGGAGTGGTTGGAAGCTACTGTCAATTGAGTCGCAACGAGAAGTATCGGGTAAAACACCAGCATCTGTTTTATTGATTTCCCCTTGTCAATATAATGTCTGACTGATGAATAACTGTAAATTGTTGTCGGGATGGCGACCAATTGGACAATCCCCAGGAAATAAAGCCCCAGTGCATCAAACCTGAACAGGCTGTCCGGTATTCCGTAAACACTGAAATCAAGCAGGGGCGCGTCAGAAAAAAACAATGCGGAAAGTGTCGGGACAAATCCGGAAATCAAACCGGCGAGCAGGAGCAAATGCGCCACAGCGGATGCTGTCCGGCTGTTTCGCAGGAAAACAACGGCGACCAGGGCTGACAACTGTATTGCTAAAGAGTAAAAAAACATATCCATGCTATCACTCCGCCCTCGTGCTCTCAATATCGTTTATTATGTCAAGGAGTTCCCGGCAGCTGAGACGGCGTTCCAAAGCGGAACGGAATGTTTCCTTTGAAAGAAGAAAACTCAAATGAGCAATAAGGCTCAAGTGCTGTTTAATGGTCTGGGAAATCAGAAGTACAATTGTATGAACCGGCTTTCCGTCAATCGATTTCAAATCAAGCGGGTTCTGCGGGAGGAAAAATTTAATCAGCGGATTCCGTCCGACCATAAGAGGTATGCGGGGATGCGGCAGACTGATTCCGTTTCCAATCGCCGTACTCATCAGGGCTTCGCGATTTTTCAGCAACCGGATGATGATTCCCTTATCAACATTTGCATCAAGGGGAATCAGTTTCAGCATCTGCTCCAGATAGGAGTCTTCTGTAAGCGCACAGTCATAGTAAAAGGAATCCTGATCAAGAATCGCATTCAACGCCTTGATCTTATATTCGGCCATATTCTTATGGTTTGATATGTTAAGCGGAATATTCCGCATTAACGCCCATTCCACTATCTGCTGTTTGTTGAAAAAGAATCTGTCGTTTATTTCTTGAAAAGGGATCTCGTTCGCCTTAATCAACCTTTGAATTTCTTTCTCAGGGCTGGCAAGCAATACTGAAACATCTTTAATTGTAAAATCCATTTCTTTATTTTTTAATGGCGTCTCTGGCAGTAGCGCGATTATCCTTATAAGTATGGTTTGTTTTTCTAAAGGGGAACCTCTAAAACATTCAAGGGGCAATCTACCATCAAAAAACAGATTTGCGAACCCGCCGCCTCAGAACGGACGGCTCGGAGAGCCATCCCTACCTTGAATTCGTCAATTTTGAAATTGGCTCTCAATACAGCTTATATTCTTTTGCAGTCTCAACGATCTCGACGCCGTTCACACCGATAGCCAGCAGAGACTCCTTCATTTTCACCAACTCCTCGTCTTCACCATGGACCAGAAAGACTTTTTTCAGTTTCTTCAGATCCATTTTCCCGACAAACTCCTTGATGTCGTTGCTGTCGGCATGTGCGCTGAACGTGTTGAGAATCTTGACTTTGGCCCTGAGCTTGTACATCTGTCCGAAAATCTTCACCTCGGGCTGTTTTTCGACAATTCTCCTGCCGAGAGTGTCTTCAGCCATAAAGCCGACTATAAGAACGGTGTTCTTAGGATCTTCAATATTGTTCTTGAGATGATGGAGTATCCTGCCGGCTTCGCACATTCCGCTGCTGGAAATTATAATCATGGGCTCTTTTTTCTCGTTCAGCCGCTTTGATTCGGAAACATTTGTTATGTAGTGCAGGGTCTCAAAGCCGAAGGGATTCTTGTCCTGTATGAGAAACTCCTCCCTTACCGACTCGTCAAAACATTCCTGATGAACCCTGAATATGCTTGTGGCGTTGAACGCCATTGGGCTGTCAACGTAAATCTCTATCTTCGGGATTCTTCTTGCATTGACAAGCTGGTGCAGGAAATAGATCAGATCCTGCGTCCTTTCAACGGCAAACGCCGGGATGATCACCTTTCCCCCGCGCTCAACTGTTTCCCGTATGACTTCACAGAGCTGCCTGCATGCGTCTTCAATCGGATCA
Source organism: Victivallales bacterium (assembly GCA_041666985.1). GTDB lineage: Bacteria > Verrucomicrobiota > Lentisphaeria > Victivallales > GWF2-50-93 > GWF2-50-93. The sequence goes on along the minus strand of JBAYFV010000182.1, from coordinate 1,542 downwards.
TGCAGTCGGTTCCCATAAGTCGCCTCGCAGACCAGGTAGTCAACGGACGGCAGCTGTTCGGGATCGTGGATGATCGGAGTTCCCTTTCTGCCAAGGTCGCCAGTGAACCCTATCGTGCGACCTCCCCCGATGTCGAACAGAGGCATCGCCGAACCGAGAATATGTCCGGCGTTAAAGAAAGTGCACTTTATCGAATCGGCAACATTGAAATAGCGGTGATAGTTGATTGTAATGAACTGTTCAAGCACCTTGATGACATCACTGATCCCGAAAAGCGGCTGGAACGGCTCCTTGTCACCGTAGGTTTTCTTTTTCCTCATCCATTCAGCATCTTTTTCCTGGATGTGGGCCGTATCGGCCATGATGAGGCCGGCAATGTCGCGGGTCGCCGGAGTTGCATAAATATTCCCCTTGAATCCCGATGACGCGAGATACGGGAGCCTGCATGAGTGATCGCAGTGGCCATGAGTCAGGACTACCGTGTCTATTGTGGAGGGATCATAAAAAAACTGCCTGTTCTTCTGTTCGGCAACGACTCGTTTTCCCTGGAACATCCCGCAGTCCACAAGAATTCTCGTACCGTCAACTTCAAGAAGGTGATTCGACCCGGTGACTTCCCTGTTTGCGCCGTACGAAATAAATTTTACTGACATGTTTTCCCTGTTTCTGTTTTATTTTTTGCCGCAGAGGATAATTTCAAAACTTACTAGGTTTAAATACTTTCCAAAAAATATTTTTCAATGACTGTTTTTCAGATTAACACTTTTTATCCGTTGTTTGTCAGGCTCTCCACCCTTCAAACTGTAAGTCTTCTCGGCGCATCTGGATTCGATTCCAGCCATTTCCCGTATCTCGGACTCGGACCGCATCTGATTTCCCCGAGATAAGTTTCCAGATCCCCTATTGTTTTTATTTTGCAGACGGCATTCTTCAACTCGCCAGAATATCCCCTGCCTTTCAGGTAGTCAATGATTATTTTCCGCGAAATCCGCATGCCCACCTCTTCCCCGTAGCATTCGGCCATGTCTTTCAAATGAAGTTCAATTTCCGACGCAAGCTCGTCCGGAGTCGGCGGAACAAAAGCCCTGCCCGCCCTTATTTCCTCAAATATCCACGGATTTCCCATCGCGCCGCGGGCAATCATGACGCAGTCGCAGCCTGTCTCCTTCCGCAGGATTTCACAATCGGAATATCTGAAGACACCGCCGTTTGCAACAATCTGCCTGTCAATCCTCTTCCTGACTTCCGATATTACAGCGAATCCGACTTCTCCGGAATAGACCTTTGTCATTATCCTCCCGTGAAGGGTTACAGCGGCAGCTCCCGCGTCCACAAGCCTTTGAACAAGGCAGACGGTCGGTTCCGGATCCGTCTCGTCGAGTATCCTGGTTTTAACTGTCACCGGAAACTTCGAGTATTTCACAAGAACTTCCAAGGCGCGAATGGCGTCCTCGGTTTTTTTCGCGAGGGCGGCGCCCTCCCCTTTTTTCACGACTTTCCTTGCCGGACATCCGAGATTGAAATCGAGAACATCTACATCGC
>JBAYFV010000181.1:0-7759 GCA_041666985.1 Victivallales bacterium | reverse complement strand
GCGCTGACTTACGCAATCGATCTCACGCCACTCATAAAGAATCAGACTCTTTCAATATCGGAGTTCACAGTCGCTGCAATTGAAAGATTCAAAAACGATGTGAAAACCAAGATCAATAAATTTTCGTAATAAAATTTTTGTGGAACAAAAATTTAAATAACAATGGAGAGAAAAATGATAAAACCAACATTACTCGTGCTTGCTGCCGGAATCGGAAGCCGTTACGGCGGCCTTAAACAGATCGACCCTGTCGGCCCCGGCTCTGAAATCATAATAGACTATTCAATCTACGATGCCATCCGGGCCGGTTTCGGCAAAGTCGTTTTTGTAATCCGCAAGGATATAGAGAAGACTTTCAGGGAATGCATCGGCAGCAGGTTTGAATCAAAGATGAAAACCGAATACGTGTTTCAGGAAATAGACAGGCTTCCGTCGGGGTTTAAAGTGCCCGACGGCCGCCAGAAGCCCTGGGGGACCGGGCATGCGATCCTCATGGCGAAGGATTCGGTGAAGGAACCGTTCGCCGTCATCAATGCCGATGATTTCTACGGACGTTGCGGATATGAACTTCTCGCAAAGGGGCTTTCAAAACCTGAAACCGGCGTCATTGACGAATATTACATGGTCGGCTTCAAACTCGAAAACACCCTTTCGGAATTCGGTTTCGTCGCCCGCGGCGTATGCAAGACTGATTCAAGCGGGTATCTGGTCGAAGTGGTGGAAAGGACAAAAATTGAAAAGACGGACGGCGGCGCGAAATTCACAGGCGAAGACGGTAAAATCATAAAACTTACCGGCAGGGAAATAGTTTCAATGAACATGTGGGGATTCACTCCGTCAATCTTCGGTCATCTTGAAAGGCAGTTCGCGGATTTTCTAGGCAGCAATATCGGCAACCTCAAAGCGGAATTCTTCATTCCCACGGTAGTAGGCAACCTTGTCAATACAAATGAAGCCCGGGTTAAGGTGCTGGAGAGCAAAGACCACTGGTTCGGAGTGACTTACCGCGAAGACAAGCCGGTAGTGGTTGAAAACATAAGAAAACTTATCAGCTCCGGCGCATATCCGGAAAAGCTGTAATAACAGTCCCAAACAAGTTGGGACTGAGGCAAAAAATAGTGACCAAGTGGCCATGTAGCCAAGTTATCAAGAATTATTTCTCATTAACTCGGTCACTTGGACACTCGGCATCTTGGAAACTATCAAAAAGGAGTTAATAAATGAGTTCAGCAAAGAAATACAATCTTAAGGAAGTAAGCGGTAATTTCAATATCGCCGGGGATTTGGTCGGAGCCAGCCCGTATGGCTCAGGACATATAAACGACACCTTCGCGGCAATTTTCAGCCAGGGGGGGGCAAATGTCAGATACATCATACAGAGGATCAATCACAATATTTTCAAGAACCCTGTCGCCCTGATGGACAACATAGACAGGGTGACCTCGCACATCCACGGAAAACTTGCATCGTCAGGGGAGGCTTCCAGACGGGCGCTGTCACTGATCAAATCCGTAAGCGGGCTGCCATATTATCTAGACGGGGAAGGCAATTACTGGCGGACATATATTTTTGTGGAAAACGCAAAAACCTACGACATAATAGAAACTCCTGAGCAGGCGTTTCAGGCGGCAAAAGCCTTCGGCGGATTTCAAAAAAACCTTGTCGACCTTCCCGGCAAAAGGCTAAGCGAGACAATCCCGGACTTCCATAATACGCCAAAGAGGTTCGAGGCTTTCGAAAAGGCGCTCGCCTCTGATTCGTGCAACCGTGCGAAATCCGCAAAAGCCGAAATCGAATTTGCAACAGGCCGTAAAAATGTCAGCGCCCTCCTCCTGAACCTCAGCAAAGAAGGAAAAATACCGGAGCGGATAACACACAACGACACCAAGCTCAACAATGTCCTGCTCGACGACAAGACAGGTGAAGCCGTATGCGTCATTGATCTTGACACCGTGATGCCGGGACTTGCGCTTTACGACTTCGGAGATCTTGTCAGGACAAGTACCAGTCCGGCTGCGGAGGATGAAAAAGATCTGGGAAAAGTGAGAATGCAGATGCACATGTACAAGGCGCTGGTGGAAGGATACCTTTCCACCGCCAAAGAATTCCTGAATAAAACAGAAATCGCCCATCTCGCATTCAGCGGAAAGCTCATAACACTTGAGATAGGATTGAGGTTCCTGACAGATTACCTTTCAGGAGACACGTATTTCAAGACTCACCGCGAGGGGCATAATCTTGACCGGTGCAGAACCCAGTTCAAACTCGTTTCGCTGATCGAGGAACAGGAAGAGAAGATGAACAGCCTGGCGGAGAGGCTCTAAAGGTTCCGGGGTTCGGTATAAGAAAATTTTTCCGTCCCGGAAAAATTAACAAGGAAATCAGAAAGGATACCATGAAAATTCTAGTTACAGGCGGAGCCGGATTTATCGGGAGTCATATTGTCGAGCATTTTCAGGACAGGGCGGATATCGTCATACTTGATAATTTCCGTTCAGGCAGAAAGGAAAATCTCAAAGGATTTGATTATAAACTTATCGAGGGAAGCATACTTGACAGGAAGGCGGTCAAGGAGGCGGTCAAGGGAGTTGACTATATATTTCACATGGCGGCGGCAATAAGCGTAGTCGAGTCCATGGAGAAACCGGTTGAGTATGTGCGGGTGAATGCCGAGGGCACGCTTGTTGTTCTGGAGGAAGCCGCAGCAGCAGGTGTCAAGAAACTCTGTTTCAGCACATCCGCCGCATGTTACGGTGAAAACCCTGAATCTCCGAAGGTCGAGACCATGACACCGGATCCGCTAAGCCCCTATGCGATAACCAAGCTCGACGGCGAATACTACTGTGCGATGTTCGCACGTGAGGGGAAATTAAATACCGCCTGCCTGAGATATTTCAACGTGTTCGGCCCGAGGCAGGACCCTAAGAGCGCATACGCCGCCGCAATCCCCATCTTTGTTTCGAGGGCGGTTTCAAACGGGCCGATTTCCATTTACGGCGACGGCGGGCAGACTAGGGATTTCGTCTATGTGAAAGACGTGGTTGCGGCAAACGCATTCATGGCGCAGAACAGCCACACCGGCGTATTCAATGTCGCATACGGCAGGGCGACAACCATAAACGAACTCGTGAACCTTATCATAAGAATCACCGGCTCAAAATCGGTGGTCGAACACAAACCCGCACGTCCCGGCGAGATAAAACATTCGCTTGCGTCAATCGGGAAACTTCTCTCGATCGGATTCAAGCCGACATCCGATTTCAACGCCGGACTGAAGACGACCGTGGATTATTTCATGAAGCTGAAATGAGGCTATCTGGTTTGGCATCAGATCAAGTTAAACCTACAATTCTGGCTGGAAATGAAAAAATCCCGGCGGAATTCATATTCCGCCGGGATTTTTCAATGACACCGCAATACTATTTCGACATTCTCCGTTTTATTATTAAAGGAAACCCGGATAAATTAGCACACGGCGCGAAAAAGTAAATTTTCGAATAAGAATGTTTGACGCACAATGCCTTTGGAAATACAAAACGACAAATATATCGTCTGTTCAAAATGCGGCACAGAGAACAGCTTCGGGAACTATGAATGCACTAACTGCAGGGAAGTCCTTTCCTATGGCGAGACTGATGACTCTGAAATCAGCTGCGATAATGCTCCCGGGGAAGATGACACCTTCAAAAAAAGGAGCAAGTTCATCAGGAAATGCCTCCTGAACATACCTCCGTTCATAATACTGCTTTTCCTGTTGACATTATATCTTCATTATGGAAACTCGACGCTATTGCTCGTAACAATCATAATATTTCTGCCATGGTGCATCTTCTGCGGAATTGACATTTACAACTACAAGGACTGGCATGAATCCAAGAAAGACGATGAGTCCGGAAATTAGCGTTTCACGGTATCAGCATCATTCATGGTTTTTCTCAGAGGCAAGGACTTCGCGGTTGACCTCGGCAGCCTCCTGATAATATTTCAGCAGATTCCTGGCGCTGTCCTCCTCATCGAATCCCACAAAATCCCCAACTGCATCTGTCTGTATTGAAATGGCCTTGTCAATACATCCGGCATTGTAATACGCCCTGGCCAGCGCGGAAAGGCAGATGGCTTTTTTCCGGCCTTCCGACTCCTGCGGAAGAAGCTCAAGCGCCCTTCTGGCAGTATGAAGTCCAATCCTTACAGAACCCGTGCCGAACGACATTTCATTGGATATCATCGAAGACAGGCTGACAAGAGTTTCGGAATCGTCCTTGAAAACGGAAAACGCCTTTTCATAGACTTTTCTTTTATCCTCGGCCGCGGCCCCGATTTTATCCATTACGCTGAGTTCCATGAAATAAAAAGGGTAATGCTTCGGGGTTCTGGACTGGAGCCTGTTCAGGAACGCAAGCGCCTCCTTCGGCTGGCTTCTTTTTTCAAAAACATAAAGCATGCATCTCAACGCAATATCATCGCCGGGGTCTTTTTCCAAAATGGATTCGGAAATATTTATCATCGCGCCGGCGCTGTCCTTCTCCATTGCCTTCCGCAACTCATCATGCATTACGGTGATTTTCTTCTGGAGTTCAATGTCGAACTTGCCCGCAGTTACCTTTTCTAGCACCGCATCAAGCTCCATCGGATATCCCTTCCACAATACGATTCCGTCCTTGCCGATTATGAAAAGGGCTGGTATTCCCGGATCACCATCCATGTATTTCTTGAATGTCTTCTTGGTGTCATCCAACGCAATCGAGCAGTTTATGTAGATTCTTGACTTGATGAACTCGGCGACAACCTTCTCCTCCTCGGATGAAATGGCGACAACGACCACGCCCTTCTCGGCATATTTCTTCTGAACATCGCCCAGGAGCGGCATCGCCTCAATGCAGGGTGGCGCCCATGTCGCCCAGAATCCAACGACAAGCACATTCCGGCCCTTGGCGATGTCAAGCGTTATTGGATTCCCCTTAAGCCATTTCAGTATTTCCAGCTCCGTGGCCTTGTCACCCGGCTTAAGCGCAAAAAGAGAAAGCGGCACTGTCAACGCCAAGTACATGAAAAATAACTTCTTAATCATAAAGACTCCTGTGATTTTTAACATTATAATGTCAAAGTGTACTTTGTTTTTTCTGGAAAACAATAAAATTGTTTTCCAGAAAAAACATTTATTAAGCTGGTACAGGACGCAGAATATCCGCTTTGGCATATTATATTCCTGTTGTCTTTCATTCAAATAAGTTTTTTATTTGAATGAAAAAGTATGGCATATTGCAAAAACACGGAAACATTGCCTGTGGATTTTAATTCAGACTTTAAATTAATCGATGATTTTCATGCAAGCCCCCCGGAAAGGCTCGATGCTGCAAAACGAATCGCCGCAAGCGGGTTCAAGCCCGACATGGATGCCGCCTGTGAAATAGACATGCACTGTCATTCATTCTGCTCAGACGGATACTATTCTCCCGCAAACAAGGTGTTCGAGGCGTACCGTCGGAAAATGAAGGCGATTGCAATCTCCGACCATGACCTGTTCGACGGGCAGCGGGAAGCAATTGCCGCAGGGGAAATTTTCGGAGTTGACGTTATTCCAGCAATTGAATTCTACACAGACCGCCCCGGCGTTGAGATTATCGGTCATTTCCCTGACACGGAAATTTTTCTGGAGCTTTTAAAGTCAAAAGCTCCAGAAGAATTAATTGAGCCAATAAGGGAAGCCAAAAAAAAACAACTGGATGCGATGGTCGCAAGAATACCGGGATGCTTTAAGAAACTCAATTTCGCCGCAGAAATAACAGGTGACGACATTGACAGGTTCGTCCGCAACGGCATCTCCACAAAGGGCGACATCAGTGTCGTCATGTGGCAGAAATACGGTCCGGAATTAAACAGGAGAGGCATCGCCTCCGATGTCAAGGATTTCCAGGCGAAATATACGACGCAGAGAGATCAGCTCGATGTCGCCATGGAAATAGACATGGATCTTTCTCCTGAAGCTTTCGTCAAAAGGATTCTGGACTGGGGCGGACTTCCCGGGCTTTCACACCCGACCGAACTCCGCAGGAAGGAAGGGCTCGGCAATTGCGAACTTCGCAAAGTCATTGCGAACCTCGCAGAAGCAGGATTGCAGACGATCGAAGTGGACGGATGGAGGAACGGAAAATGTCCGGAAACCGGCATGAATCAAACAGACCTTTTCAACAGGATGCGCGAGGAATACAATTCTGCGCATCCTGACCGCCCTCCCCTTCTCTTCACAAACGGCTCAGACGATCACAACCAGCCGGGAGAAGGACTGGAACTCGGTTGCGGCAGGAACAGGAACCTAAGACCTGAATTCGGAAGATACGAGAATGTGGAAAAACTACGGAAAAGGATTTCCCACCACTGAGATTTGAAAATTGAGATTTATTGATAATATATTTTTTCATTCGATGAAAAAATATTTTCCGTGGTTAAAAAAGAGGCAAAGACTATATTAGGAGATTATGGATAACAAAAAAACATATTTCAGGAAAAATATTGACGGGATGGACGGATACACTCCGGGTGAACAGCCAAAAGATATGCGTTATATAAAGCTGAACACCAACGAGAACCCATATCCGCCCTCGCCGGCCGTCGCGAAAACGTTGAAGTCCTTCTGCAGCGACAGGCTCCGCCTTTACCCTGATCCGCTGGCCTGCGAACTTCGCAAGACCATCGCAGATATTTTCGGGCTGAAATCCGAAAACACAATAGTTGGAAACGGATCGGATGATATTCTGACAATCGCAACCCGGGCATTTGCCGGTGAAAAAGATTCCGTCGCCTGTTTCAGTCCGAGCTACAGCCTCTATCCCGTACTTGCGGAACTGCAAGGCTGCCGCTGCACGAGAATCCCCCTGAAATTTGATGGAGACTTTGCGATTCCCGCAAATTCCGCAGGAAAGGCGAAAGCCGCAAAACTCTTTTATATCGCCAGGCCCAATGCGCCGACAGGCACACTTTTCCCGATTGAAGAAATCAGGAAGATATGCAGGAAATTCAAAGGTGTTGTCTTCGTTGACGAAGCATATGCGGATTTCGCAGATGACAACTGTGTCGGACTGCTTTCCGAATTCCCGAACCTCATAATCGGCAGAACCCTTTCCAAAAGCTACTCTCTTGCAGGACTGCGCCTGGGATACGCGCTTGCCTCGGCAGAAATCATTGAAGGCATGATGAAAGTCAAAGACTCTTATAATGTCGGCATGCTCGTTCAGGCTGTTGCGGCGGCGGCGCTGAAGGACAGAAAACATTTCAACGGGACAAGGGGAAGAATCTGCAGGACTCGCGAATATCTGGCGGAATCCCTGCGTAAAAAGGGATTCACAGTCTGTGATTCGCAGTCGAATTTTGTTTTCGCCGCACCGCCAGACAATGACGGCGAAGGTCTCTACAGAAGACTGAAGAAGAATGGGATACTGGTACGATATTTCAAAGGCCCTGTCACAGGCCGCTACGTCAGGATAACTGTCGGAACAGACGGTGAAATCAGAACCCTCCTGAAAAACATCTGAGCCGTTCATCTTGGCAGGCCGAAAGGCTTTTGTCCAGAGACCGCGGATTCTATCGCGGATACTTCAAGGATCTCGTGCTCTTGAATCCTGCTGAATAGTTTTGCAAACTTGAGGTAATTTCAAAACTACCCTGAGCCGATTCAAAACTAACGGAGGGCGGACTTTCCAGTCCGCCGCTTGAGTTAGATTTCCGCGGGTAAGAAAACCCGCGCTCCTTTAAATTTGAGTTT
>JBAYFV010000180.1:0-7812 GCA_041666985.1 Victivallales bacterium | reverse complement strand
GTAATACAAGTTTTTAAAATAGTCAAGCCCATTATTAAAATAATTTGCAGTTTTTGAATTCAAGATAAACACCTTATAGACCAAGTTCTAAAGTTCTATGTTTTAAGCGTATGTAAAATCAAACGCTTAAGCTGCTTGTAGCCTAACTTACTGTTAGTGTATATGGCGATGCCTCTGGAAAACCATGCGTTCGAGCCCCAATTCTACAGCAGACGGAACCCGTAAAATATATTTATTTTTTCAGATTCTGAAAAAATACAGGATACTGAAGATAACCCCGACCGGGCATGTGGTGTATAAGGCGGAACACGACAGTTGCCGAAGGTTTCCGGAACCTGCCAGCGGTGATCTCCGTGCAGGGGTGAATCGGAATTTCCAGGTCTTCGACCCTTTGGACTTCCTTGCCGAAGTCACTCAGCACATCCCGAACAAGGGGGAACACACTGTAAGATATTATGGATTCTACAGCAACAAGTCACGCGGAATGAGGGCGGTGGCGGTCAAGAATATCGAGGCAGTCGTGGATGTCGAAGAAGAGGACACTCCCTTCCGAAAAACCTGTAGATCGAGGTGGGCGGCCCTTATCAAGAAAGTTTATGAGGTTGATCCGCTCAAGTGTCCGAAGTGCGGAGGCCAGATGCGGATAATTTCCTTCATCGAAAAGAAGGACCAGATGGATGTGATTGAGAAGATCCTCAAGCACTGCAAACTGTGGGTGGAACCTGTGGAGAGGGCGCCGCCAAAAAAAACTGCGGCAGTCCCCTTCGAATCGGTACATGTGCCGATTGATGAGTTTCTCGCAAACTTCTGATTATCACCTGGACGACACGAGACGGGAGGGGCGGGATACGCATATTTTCAGAGGCAATATTCCCTTTTTCATCTCTTATGTCCCGGCTTCCCGTGATTTGCTCCGACTTCTCCGATTCCTCCATCCGGATTGCAAGGGAAAAACCGGATTCCTTCAATGTTTTATTTGATTTCCCACCTATCCCTGATTACCGTACTCACATACGAAAATCAAAACGCCTATCAGTAAATAGGAATTGAAAGCCAAGGTGATCCCGGAAGCCGGATTTTTAAAAGCCTCCCGTATTTTGTTGAACAGAAATGCAACATTATAATATGCGCAACACGTTCTTCTGGAGCAACAGTTGATGCAGTTAGCGAACTTCGTCTTACCCACTCCTACGATGTTATTTGGTGCACAAACCTTCGTTCATCAGAAAATACCAATGTTAAAAAAAACACTAACCTTAATAAATTTTCCGCAAAACAAATTGTCGAAACACTGGAAGCCGTAATAACCGGCCAACTCTAAGAGATTATGTTATCACTGAACATCTTATATTTGCAGAATATCTTGACCGAGAGGCGGGCAAGCTAGACACCCTGATGTCAAAAGTCGAATCCGACATCGGGAACTAATGTAATAATGGGGGATACTAATCTCCTCCTCCGTTACAGGAAAAATCATAGGAGTAATAAATATGGCAAAGTGCCGTTCAGCTAGTGCGACAATTAAAGGATTTATATTTCAGTATGATGCATCTATACTTAAAATTCTTCAGTCTTCTGATAATGCAGATATTATCCTTGAGAACATTGAGGATATTGACATTTTGACATCTGGGAAGACTGAAGCGATTCAATGTAAATACTATGAGAATACAGATTTAACTTATTCAGTTCTCAGAGAAATTATCGCTCCAATGCTCGAAGATTTTAAAAAAAGGACAGCCCCAATCAAGTATTATTTATATGGACATTTTTCAAATATTTCTTTGGTTGACTATGATGATCCCTCTATTTTTAAAGAAAAGGTTCTAAAATACAAACATGATGGAGTAAACGGTAACTTATCAGATGATTTGCATCTTTCAGATAGTGAAATTCAAAATTTCCTTAAGATATTCAATTTGATTACTACCGCCGGAACCTTTGATGAACATAAGAACAAAGTAACTAATGAACTAAAAAAATGCTTTAACGCCACTGACACTGAGGTTGAGTTCTTGTATTATCCAAATGCATTCCATCATGTCGCGAATAAATCAGCTAAAAAGGCGATAGCTGAAAGAAAAATAAAGAGAAAAGACTTTATTTCCGAATTAAAGAACACAAAAACAATAGTTTATAATAAGGCTCTTATAGAATCACTTGAGATGGACAAATATTGCAAAAAAATGAGAAACAACTATTTCTCTTCAATAAACATCTCTCCATTTGCAAGAATTTTTATAATTGAATACTTTGATTTATGTTCAATAAGCGATTTAAAGAATGTATTATTGGATATTAGGAATAAATGGAGCAGCCATAAGAAAAAACGTATTTCGGAATCTATTATGTATGCTCCATATATTTTTATAAGAAACTGTCCGGATGAGTGTCTGAAACAAATAATGACAGAATTTTACAATGAAGGCATAACTTTTGTTGATGGTTATCCATTCAAAGGATCATGCTTTACAGTAAATCACCTCAACAAGACTCGGTCAGGTGAAAACCAAGTTTCTCTTAGGCTAATTGACACTAACAACAATTTAGATGAAATAATTAACTCTAATTTCGGGAAAACAAAAGAAATATTTGACTTTTACCTAACCGTGCCAATCCCAGTAAAAGCAGATATTAAATCCATTCATATCCCAATAAAAAGCATTTCAATGATATCTCAAATTATTTAAAAAGGGGGAATTAGAATGTCAAACGATTTAAAAGCTGAAGTTGTTGCGGTTTATCCCAATCGGATAAAAATTAAAGTCGACAAACTTGAAGATTTCAAGATTGCAGAGCAAAGTTTAAAGATCGGTTCTTATTTAGAAATATCAGACAACGATAATGCTAAACTGCTAGCAATGATCGAAAACTTCTCAATTGAAGTATCAGATACCGGCGAAAGAAATTATTTCATAGAAGCCAATCCTCTTGGAATTATTAAAGATGGCAAATTTTCACGAGGTGGAGATGATCTTGCGATACCGCCTAAAGATGTAAAACCTGCATTGATTGAAGATGTAAAAAAGATTTATGAATCAAGCATTGAACCAAGTAAGAAATTTTCTTTTTCCAAGCTAGCAAGATGTTCAGATATTTCAGTACCAGTCGACGGAGATAGATTCTTTAACAAGCATATTGCTATTGTAGGTGCAACTGGTTCTGGCAAGTCACACACTGTAACCAAAATTATTCAAGAAGCTGTATCTCAGAAATCAGGCAAATATTCAGGGTTAAATAATTCTCATATTATTATATTTGATATACATTCCGAATATAAATCCGCATTTCCTGATGCAAATTATATTAGCATCAATGAATTGATTTTGCCATATTGGCTTTTAAATAGCGAAGAGCTTGAAGAGCTCTTTATTGACACCGAAGCAAACGATCATAATCAAAGGAATATATTCAAAGAAGCTGTTATTGATAGCAAGCTTAGATGCATTACCGGATCTACTTCGGTTAAAGTCCATTATGATTCACCGTTACTTTTTAATTTGGAAGATATTCTTGCTCACGCAAAACGTAAAAATGAAGAAATGATTCCCGGTAAAACTGGAGAAAAGCAAGGTTCTTTAAATGGTAAACTAACAAATTTCATTTCTAGGTTAGAAAATAAAATAAATGACAAACGACTCGATTTTCTTTTAGGAGCCAAATGCAAAAAAATAACTTTTGAGGAAACAATAAGACAATTCATTGGTTACAAAGAATCTTCAAATAAGAATGTTACAATTTTGGACATTAGCGGAGTACCATTTGAGGTATTAAGCATCTCGGTTTCTTTAATATCTCGCATGTTATTTGAGTTCGGATACTATCTAAAGAAAAATCTTGGATCATCCGATCATTCCACGCCTTTACTTCTTATATACGAAGAGGCTCACAAGTATGCACCTAAAAGCGGACTCGCAAAATATCGTGCTTCTCTTAATTCGATTGAACGAATTGCAAAAGAGGGAAGAAAATACGGAGTTACTCTACTAATAGCAAGTCAACGGCCATCTGAAATATCTGAAACCATTTTTTCACAATGTAATAATTTTATTGCTATGAGATTGACAAATCCTGACGATCAAAATTATGTCAAACGGTTATTGCCGGATGCATTGGGAAATATAACAGAGACACTGCCGACATTAAAATCTGGTGAAGCTATACTTATTGGGGACAGCGTTTTAATGCCTTCCCTAGTCCTAGTGGAACGATGCTCTCCGGAACCATCCTCAAACGATATTCCCTATTTGAAAATATGGAAAGACAAATGGAAAGATATTTCCTTTGATGATCTGATAAAGAAATGGCAGAGCGCTTAAATTTTTCATCATATAATTATTTGGAGACATATATGGAACGAAACTTCGAGGAATATCATAAATCAATTGCTGCAGAAATAACATCTATAAAAAATCGAATCCGTAATCTCATAGGAAATTCTCATTGGCTTACGGATGGAGAACATAAAGAAGCCATTATCAGGCGAATTCTTAGAGATCACATTCCAGAAATACATATGGTTGGAACTGGATTTGTTTGTTTTCCAGATGGAAATTCTTCCCAAATAGATATTCTTATCACAAGAAGGGATAAACCTAAACTCTTTACAGATGGTGAATTGACAATAATTACTGCAGATGCTGTTGATGCTATTATTGAAGTCAAAACAAATCAAAGTATTTCTGCAATTAAAGACACTTTAAAAAAGCTCTCTATCGATATATCAAGAATAAGGAAGAATGGCAGTCCATCGTGCAAAGCAGGTCTTTTTATATATGAAACCATGGATTGCACTGATAAACACATGAGGGTTTTAGCAATTATCAAAGAAATTACAAATGCTAACTTAGATAATGTAATCAATTGGGTAGCAGTTGGGAATGATGATTTTTACCGGTTTTGGAAAAAAGGAGAAGACGTAAATAGTGAAATTCCTGGACCTGTATGGCATGCCTATGAATTGAAAAATCTATCACATGCTTATTTTATCAGCAATGTTGTGTGGGAATTATCAAAAGACAACAAATTAGTCAATCAATTTGCATGGTTTCCGGTAAGTGGCGGAAAAGAAATTCATCGTAAAGAAGCGATTGGATTATAAATAAAGATGAAATCAACAACTGAAAAAGCCTTTGAGGTTTACATCCAAGAAACCATGTCCGCCCGTGGCTGGTCTGCCAGTTCCGTTGAGTTCTGGGACAAGAAGCTTGGGATTTTTCCGAACTATGTAACAGATTTTATAAAGGATACGCAGGAGGGGTTAAGCAATGACTGACAATGCTTTGGCTGTTTTTGAAAACTATAAAATCCGCCGCCGTTACGATGAGGCCGCTGAAACATGGTATTTCTCTGTCGTTGACATAGTTCAGGCCCTGATACAGCAGCCGAACTACCAGGCGGCAAGAAAATACTGGAATAAACTAAAAGAACGACTCAAGAAGGAAGGAAGCGAGTCGGTGACAAATTGTCACCGACTGAAATTAAAAGCTGCCGATGGCAAAGAATACCTAACAGATGTTGCTACCCCTGAAACACTTCTGAGAATCATACAATCCGTTCCAAGTCCGAAGGCGGAACCGATAAAGCTCTGGCTGGCAAAGGTCGGCTACGAACGTTTACAGGACATGAGCGATCCCGCGCGTTCGCTTGACCGTGCACGCGAATACTGGCAACAGCACGGCAGAAGCGAAAAGTGGATTCAACAGCGGATGATGGGACAGGAAACCCGCAACAAACTGACTGACTACTGGAAAGATCACGAAATCAAGGGAGAAGAAGAATACGCCATTCTCACCAATATCATTCATAAGGAATGGGCAGGAGTGCCTGTGAAAAAGCACAAAGAGATGAAAGGGCTTAAAACACAGAATCTTCGAGATCACATGACCGAGGCGGAACTCATTTTCACGGCACTTGCCGAACTCTCAACCAGACAGATCGCCGACAGTGTCAATGCCACCGGAATGCCTGAGAACGCCGAGGCTGGGAAGAAAGGTGGAAAGATTGCGAAAAACGCCCGTTATGAACTGGAACAGAAAACCGGTAAGAGCGTCGTTACTGGCGAGAATTTCCTTCCTCCTTCAATAAAAACAAAGATGCTAAACGATAGCGAACCTGATAAGAAATGATTCGGGATGTCATTCAAAATGCAGACATTAACATTAAGGATACGCAGTACTTTCCGGATGCAGATGAAATTTTCCAATCTCCTTGAACAGGCAGGAATGCCTGTCCTACTTGATGCTTCTGGTCGCGACCAGGTCGGCGCCTGTGGAGAGGATGTTGCGGACTATGACTTCACCTAGCTTGATCGGGGCTTTCACTTTTATCTCTGACGCCTTTTTGACAATTTTCCGGCAGAGCTCTTTTTTGACAGGCTTTGAGGTTTTCACTGGAAGGAAAGGTATTGACGCGCCTGACATTTTCACCGTTGTCGTGACAATTCTGACCGGTTGGAGGATTTCATTTTTCGCGTATTCAACGCCTTTCTTGCACTCGTTCCCTTTGATGGAAACAACTTTCCCGCTCTCGAAGTCAACTTCAAGACTGCAGCCGTTCGGACAGGATATGCATGTGAGTTCTTTTTTCATGATTTCCTTCAAGCATTACTCCGTCCCTTCAGGACGAATCGAATCATCCATCAAACCTGTGGTTAAAACCACAGGCTATATTACTTAATCCCTTACGGGATAAATACAAAACTACAAATCTTCGACAGAAACAAAAGTTTCAATGTACTGCGCATCGGCAGGGACTTCCTTGAGCTGGATCCGCTGCATTATGCTCGGGAAAATTTTTCTGAATTTTTTCTTATAGAGCAGATCTTTTTCTGTCCGGACTGACAGAAAAAGATTCTCCAGAGGTGCTATTGTCCTAAGAGACAGGATTGCCGGTTTTCCGGCTTCGACCTTCGATGGCAACGTGTAACTCAGCATCTTTCCTGTCCGCACGGGAATTTCCCTGACCTTTTGAAGATCGCCTTTAATAGAATTACCATCGAATAAATCATACACATTAAGTTAACGGCATTGGCCCGGCACTCTTTATACCTGGGAACGCCGATCGGCCGACCTGAAATTCAAAAAGCCAATCTGGAGATTGGCGATCCCGGGAGGTAATGCGGTGTCGGAAAGTAGGTGGAATGGCCTATTTCGAGATCTGCGTTTCGGACAAAACGCGAACTCTCCTGACATGTTTCATCCTCAACTTCAGGAGTTGCCGAGTGGCCGCTTGCACTCTGTTTTTGCGATTTCCGCACCCACGACACGACCAACTTACTGTATCTAATGCGAGCAGTCTGGAAATTTCAGAGGCATTCGGGTCACACCTGCGATTTGACAATAAGATTCAGGATGTTCTTAAAGAATGTCTGAAAAAGTCAGTCCCCGCAAATCTGATTCCCAAAAAGCCGCAGGGGAATCTGGAATCGGAATAAACTGATAGGAATATTGCTTCCCCCCATCTTGCCTACCGGTAATTTTCCAACAACGTCTTACGTCTTCGCAATAAATGCATGATTTTAGCCGTTATATATACTAATATGAGTTAGCCTAACTACTGTTAGTGTATATGGCGATGCCTCTGGAAAACCATGCGTTCGAGCCCCAATTCTACAGCAGACGGAACCCGTCTGCGTCTCCCTTCTGGAAAATTGTCGCCGCCCATTATGATGAGTTCGAGCGGGTCTACCCCGAGCGGTACGGCGCAAAATACGGTTTTTACAGGTCAGCCTTGCGTATTGCGGCCGATAAGTTCATCAAGTGCGGCGACCTGCGTGAGGGATTCGCCTGAGTCCGCTGTGATGATTGCACC
>JBAYFV010000179.1:0-7824 GCA_041666985.1 Victivallales bacterium | reverse complement strand
TTTTCTTCATTTGAAATCTGGAGCTTGTTTGTGCTTTGGAATTTGGAAATTGGAATTTGAATTACCATTGGATATTCATAAACTTTGAAATTCCTATACCTTAAACTATTCGAAACTTAACACTTAACACCTGAAACTTAAACCTGAATTATCACATGCAATAAGCTCGCCTATTTCACCGAGCCCCTTCTTCTGTGCGGAACGGGGGTGAAGGCCGGTCTGCCATCGGCTGTCTCCCTGATTCCCATGCTGAAAAGAAGGCTTTTCCTGCAGGTTATCGCAATATTATGGGCCAGATGAATTTTCTTCTCGACGGGGCAGTCCCAGAAATCAGCCTGTTTTACGAGGCTCGTGCTCAAATCAGGCCTTATGTAGATAAGCCCCCACCCATCGGCGAGCTCGTCGGAATGAACAGTTCCCTCGGGTACTGCGAGGTAGAGGAAATCAGCCACTTCAGCACGGCGGAGCTGTTCGAAGAAACTGCCGTTGTAAACAGCATGCTCGATTTCATCAATCGCCCTGATGCAGTGATGATAATCCTTGTTTTTCGTCTCCCTGTAACGCCAGCTCTCGTATTCATTGAAAAGATTGTCGGTGTCTTTAAGCTGAGGCTCGGCCTTGCGGATTTTCTCCTCAAGCGAACGTTTGAGTTCCTTTTTCTCCTTGAGCTGTTTCAGAAGCCCCTCATGCTTCGAACAGTCAGGCCAGCATTCTTCACGGTTGTTCCTGGTTTCAATTATAATGGTCTTGCGGGGTATGAGCTGTCCGCGCCTGCTCCCGACCCAGAAAGCGGCAATGTCCGCACAAAACTTTGAAATGCGCGTGGGCACTCTGACACCCACCGCATTCGGCGCCTGTGAAACCAGCCACCCGAGGGCGGCTCTTTTCAGGTCAAGAGGCAGAAAAGACTTTTTTTCTTTTATGTTTTTATTGTCCGACACAGTTTTTTCCTGCTCAAAACTCAGGAAAAGCTGATCAATTGATTTTTTTTTCATCTATTTTCTCCGGAGTTACTGTCCAATGGCAAAGGAACCTCTAAAATTATACAGGAAGATGACGCATTTTCAATTGCCAATTCCAATTGTCAATTTATAATAACGTTTGCAATCTATCCGACTATTTTGAAAACAGGAAATCAAAAACATGAAAATGAAAATTGTCCCGGTGCTGGCCTCTTTTATTTCAACATTATTTTTCATACCCGTGTTCGGACAGGGAGCCAGCGGGATTAAAGCTCCTGACAAAGTCAGGGAAAAGGAGGATTTCCATCTTTACCTTCTGATCGGCGGATCAAACATGCTTGTGAAAAACACCTTCACCAACGCCGAGCGCAAAACCGACTCCAGAATTTTTCTTTTTGACAGCGGTGGTGAATGGGTCTCGGCGGAAGACCATATAAAATCCCTGGATGGGAAGGCGGAACATGAGGACGGGACGGGACCGTCAATATCTTTTGCAAGAACAGTGCTTGCCGCAAAGAAAGGCAAAATGATAGGTCTTGTAAACTGCGCAGAAGAGGACTCCGATCTTGCCGACTGGATGAAAGACGGAAAATATTATGCCGGAGCGGTGGAAAAAACAAGACTTGCGATGAAAACGGGAGTTATCAAGGGGATTCTCTGGCATCAGGCGAATGCTGAAATGAAAAAAGCAGCCCCATTGACATATGCGGAAGACATCGGCAGGATTGCCGGGGATCTGAGAAAGGATCTCAATTCCCCTGATTTTCATCCGATTCCGTTTGTCGGGGGGAAGCTTGTGGCTTATCCTTACGACAAGGAAAAGGATCAGTTCAAGGAATTAAACGATACTCTTCAAAAAACTTTCCGTGATACCGACAGAAGCGGTCTCGTGGAGTCAAAAGGCCTTAAGGATTCGGGGGACGGAATACGTTTTGACGCGGAATCCATGGGCGAACTGGGGAGAAGATATGCGGAAGCAATGCTCTACCTTGAAGGCAAGCAGCCCCCCCCTGTGGAAAAAAAGAAACTTGAAGGAAAGAAGAAATAGCCGAGGCGATGAATATTGGATATTTTGAAACTATCACAGCTATTCCCTGCAGTAATCTACGAGAGACTTCAGCTTTGCGTGAGCACTGCCTCTGACTATTGATTCCTCAGCCATTGCAAAAGCCTCATCCCACTTAAGAGCTTTGCCTGAAACCATTATGGCGGCGGCGGCGTTCAGCGCAACAATATCCCTGATCGGCCCTTTTTCATCCCCGCTAAGAATTTCAGTCAACGTTCTCGCATTTTCAATGGGGCTTTTCCCGAGGATTTCCGACGGAGTGCTCCTGGGAATTCCCAGGGTTTTGGACGGATCAAACTCGTATTCTCGAATCTCGCCGTTGCGAAGTTCGCAGATATGCGTGGTCGTGGTTGTCGTTATTTCGTCAATGCCGTCACCGCCGTGGACTATCATGACATGTTCCTTGCCGAGTGATTTTGCGGCCCTGGCCATGATGGAGCAGAGCTTTTTATCATAAACTCCGATGACTGCGCGTTTTGCGTTTGCAGGGTTGCACAAGGGGCCGATAATGTTGAATACGGTTCTAATACCAAGTTCAACCCTGACCGGCATTGCATGTTTCATCGCAGGATTCAGATTCGGGGCGAAAAGGAAGGCTATGCCTATTGTGTTAAGGCAATATTCCATGGTTTCCATCGGGATGTTCAGGTTCAGCCCGATTTCGGATAGGATGTCCGCACTGCCCGACTTGCTTGAAACGGCCCTGTTCCCGTGTTTGGCGACAGTCACCCCCGCTCCTGCCGCAATAAATGCGGCCGCAGTGGAAATGTTGAAAGTCCCCACAGAGTCCCCGCCTGTCCCGCAGGTGTCAATCACCTTATCGTCCAGACAGTGAAGCTTTATGCCGCAGGAATTCATTGCCGCCGCACATCCTCCGACTTCGTCCGATGTCTCGCCCTTCATCCTGAGCGCAGTGAGCCATGCGGCGAGCTTGATTGCGGAAGCATGTCCATTCATGATTTCCAGCATCGTCGCCTTCGATTCTTCAAAGTTCAGGGATTCGCCTATCAGCAGCTTCTGAAATGTCACGGAAATATACGACATGTGTTTACCCTTCTTATTTTGAAGTATGCATCGCCTTGAGCCTGATGTGATTGTTCTTCGCCTGTGAAATCCACTCATGCCCGGGAAACAGGTCAATGAAATACCCGTACCAGTGGATTGCCGCCGCATACTCGTTGGATTTCTCGGAACTCATGGCGGCCGTATAAATGAAATAAGGCAGGTTTTTTGATTCCGGAAAATATATGATCGCCTTCTCAGACAGCCTCCTGGCATCCGGGTACATGTAAATATACATCCTGGTCTGTATCGCTTTTTTCACGTTTTCGGAAGACAACTGTCTCTCGGGGTTCCTGAAAGCGTCCTCGGCCATTTTGTCCGTCCACATGGGAATGGTTGCAATCGCCATGATTGCACCAATCACAAGTACGATAAACAGTTTCTTAAACATGCGGCAACCTGTTAAGTTTACACTGTCCGAATCCATGGTTTTTCACCCGGATAAATTCAAAGCGGAATTTATCCGGGTGAAAAACTATAGCATAAACCACTCAACCTGGCAAGGTTATACTCAATCATGTTTTTCCCCGCAGGGAAAAAACCTAGATAACCTTCCAGGAGAACGAGCCGATTGAGTTGGATTCGGCGATTATCTGGTCTCCGTGTTTCAGCGGCCCGATTCCGGACGGGGTTCCGGTGTAAACCAGATCGCCCGGAAGGAGTTTCCAGGCCCTGGAAATTTCAAAGACAAGGACGTCAAATCCATTTATCATGTTCTTGGACAGGCCGTGCTGCTTGACTTCTCCGTTCACTTTACCGAAGAACTCAATGTCATTCAGATCCTTGAACCTTTCCTTCTCCACAAATCTACCGACCGGTGCGCTCTGGTCGAAGGATTTTGAAAGTTCCCAAGGCAACCCCTTCGGCAGGAGATATCTCTGGACATCCCTCATGGTAAGATCGAAACCGAGAGAAATCCCGGCGATATAATCCATCGCCTTCTTCGGGGTGTCCGGCCTTCCTTCCTTTCCGATCAGAAGAACGAGTTCGGCTTCATAATGGAAATCCCTTCCGTGCAGGGGGAATTTGATCTGCTCGCCCTCCGGGACAAGGGAAGTCTCGGGTTTCATGAAGATAACCGGCTTTTCGGGGACTTTGTCATGGAGTTCCCTTATGTGGTCGTAATAATTCAGACCTATGCAGAAAACCCTTCTTGCTTCAAAACTTTTCTTGCCGAGATTAACTTTCATGAGAAATCCTTGTTCTGTTAAATTTATCGCATAGAAAATTGTGTTTTCCAGAAAGCTCGCAAGCCTGAGGCTTGTGCCGCTTCAAAACTATACAGGTGATTTTGCAATTGCCCCTCGGGATAAACTTGACGCATCCCTGACTTGAAACAGCCCTCACGGGCTTGACTGCGGGCAAATACCAATTAAGAAGTTAGAATACTTGCCCGGAGTAAATGCCACAAGGCGTGTTCCATGTTTGAAATAAGAAAACATACCGGAGAGTCTGCGTTAACATATCACGCCAAACGCTTTTTAATAACGTCAATAGCTTTTGGCGAGCCAGATTGCGGATTGGATTTTTTCGATCCGACTGACGGGCGATTGAATATCGTCCGAAGGAGGATCGGAAAAATACGGACGCAAGATGCTCGCAATCAAAAGTTAAATCTTCACACGTGCGGAGTATATTTCCCCTCCATATGCTTTTCCAGCCAAAGCTCAAAAACAAGCAGCGCCCAAAGCGGATAGCTGTGATCGGCCTTGTTTTTCTGATGTTCTGCAATGAGTCTTTCAACCACAGTCATCCTGATATATCTTTCGGACACGCTTTTTCCTTCGAGCAGTCTTTCCCTGAGGATGCCTGCCCATTCCTTTCTGAACCATGAAGCGAGTGGAACCCCGAATCCGAGTTTTCTCCTTTTAAGCAGTTCCGGAGGAATAAGGTCTGCAAAAGTTTCGCGAAGAATATGTTTCCTCTCGGTGCCGTCCTGTTTGAAGTTGAGAGGCATTGAGGCCGCCAGTTCCGCAATCCGGTAATCCATGAACGGACTCCTTATCTCGAGCGAACACGCCATTGAAGCGATATCAACCTTGGCGAGAATGTCGCCGGGAAGATAGCTTTGCATGTCGGTCTCCATCAGCTTTTCAACCGGATCATGCGCACTCGTCCCCGAATAAATGGCGTTTATGTATTCCCGTGTTTCCCGCGCCCTGAAATCCGAAAATCTTTCGCCGTAAATCTGCATCTTGAGCTTTTCATTGAAGCGGCTTATGATGTCAACGTATCTCTCGTCATGCGGCGATGACGCCGCAGAAAGAATCCTGTGGATATGCCCCAGGAAAGCCCTCTCCTCGGTTTTCGGGGGCAGAACTCCTGAAAGGATGCCGAAGAGGGATTTTCTGACGGTGAGTGGGATGTAATCCGCAAACTGGGAATACTTCATCACAAGATATCTGTAATAGCCTGCGAAAATCTCATCCGCGCCGTCTCCAGTGAGCGCAACGGTTACCTTCTCCCTGGTGAAGCGGCTCAGGAGATATGTCGGAAGCATTGAGGCGTCGCAGTATGGCTCACCGTAATATCCCACAAGTTTCTCGACTATTGAAAAATCAGAAGGGTCCACGCTCCTTTCGCTGTGTTCTGTTGCGAATCTCGCAGCTGCGATTTTCGCATAGCCGCGCTCGTCGTATTTCCCCTCCCTGAACCCGACGGTGAAGGTCTTGACCGGCATGGACGAATATTTCGCCATCAGCCCGACAATGATCGTGGAGTCTATTCCTCCGGAAAGGAAGGCCCCGAGTGGCACATCCGACATAAGCCTGATTTTCACGGAATCCTCAAGCTTTTCGCGCAAAAGGCTCTTGGCCTCGTCGTAAGTCATGTCCCCTTTTCTGTCGAACCTGCAGCTCCAGTAACGCGTGAGCCTGGTTCTGCCGAATTCGAGATTGACTTCCAGTATGTGGGCCGGGGGAAGCTTGCGGACCTTGCAGTATATGGTGTCCGGATGCGGAATATACTGCAGGGAGAAATAGTCATGCACCGCCTGCGGGTTTATCTCGCGCGGCATGTCAGGATGTCTGCGGAGGGCCTGAAGCTCGCTTGCAAAAGCAAACTTTTTCGAATCATTGAAATACACGAGAGGCTTCTGCCCCATGCGGTCGCGGGCAAGAAGAAGGGTTTTCCGCCGGGTGTCGTAGATTCCAAAAGCGAACATCCCGTTCAGGAACAGCACACAGTCGCGTCCGTATTCCTCATAGAGATGGACTATGACTTCAGTGTCGCATCTGGTCTTGAAAACATGCCCCTTGTTTTCAAGGTTTCTGCGAAGTTCGCAATGGTTGTAGATCTCGCCGTTGTAGGTGATCCAGACTGTTCCGTCCTCGTTCGTGAGCGGCTGCTTTCCGTCTGCCAGATCTATGACTGAAAGGCGGCGGTGCGCCAGACCTGCGGAGCCGCTGTTCCATATGCCCTCCCCGTCCGGGCCGCGGTGAACGATTGCGGAATTCATCCTGTCCAGAATCACAGGCGATACCGGACTTCCGTCAAGATGAACTATTCCCGCTATTCCGCACATGTTTCAGCCGCCAGTATTATTATGATAAATTCCAAACAATTTCCAGAGAACAAACAAGGAAAACGATCTAAGAACATGCCTTGCGGCATTGACTACAAACGAATCAATCATTATAAATTTTTCCGGAACCGGAAAAATTTAGACGTTGAACCTTATTTCGATGATGTCGCCTTCCTGGATAATGTACTCGCGGCCGACAAGCTTGACAAGTCCTTTCGTGCGCGCCTCCTGGAGGTTGAAGACATCCTTGAAATCATTGAAGCTGACAATGTCGGCCTTGATGAAGCCTTTCGCGAGATCCGTATGGATTTTCCCGGCGCAGGTCACAATGTCGGAGCCTTTCCTGACAAGCCAGGCGTGTACCTCGGGCTTGCCGGCGGTATAGAAAAACGTATGGTTTGACTTATCGAGCACGCTCTTGATGAGGCCGTTGACTCCAGGGGATTTTTCACCTGTGACAAATGTCGGCTTGGAACTTACCGGTGAAAGCAGTTTCATGAGGGAAGCCTCCTCCTCGGTTAAATCCAGATCGCAGAGCGGGAGGCTTTTCTCAAGGTGCGCAAGGGATCTCTTTATGAAACCCTTCTCTTTTTCATCCTCAGTCCTTTCGAGTCTGGTTTCGAGCTTTTCAATGTCAACTATCAGAAGATCGAGGACATTGTCCGAATGAATTGCGATCGCCTCGGCCTTGTCCCAGTTGTCCTTGGAGAATTCGGCGAAAAAAGGCGACACCTTCTTCGGGGAGAATTTCTTTTCGAGCTCAATGAGCATCGGGTCATTGTATTTGACTTTGCCTTCCGGGAGATCCAATCCTGTAAACGAAATCTTCATGCTGCATATCCTTTATATTTTATTCGTTTTGTCATTGTCATTGAAAATACACCGCAATGGTCGTTATTGCCTTGCCGGGCATTGCGAATTTCGCAGAATCGCCGGTTGCAGCCGCTTCTTCAACTGTGTTCCGGCGTCTCAGGAAGACCAGGGGGATCTCCGGCTCTTCCGATGGCAACCGCCCTGTCTGACAGTCTTTTCCCGATGTTTCCATCCATAGTTTCCCGCTATGTCCGGTGTCACGAAACGCGAGTGAAGCTAGTACTCTATAAATCTTAAAATTTCGTATAGACGAGTTAGATTGAGGATTGGATTTTTTTGTTCCGACTGATGGGCGATATAAATATCGTCAGAAGAAGGAACGGAAAAATACAGCCTCA
>JBAYFV010000178.1:0-7835 GCA_041666985.1 Victivallales bacterium | reverse complement strand
TCCTATTCCGGGGAGTGGCGCAAGCCTCCGGCTTGCGTAAAAACAAGACGGAGGCTTGTTCTACTTCGGCTTTTGAAATCAGCTCAATTTGAGAAAATTGCAAAAGAAGTCAGAATTCAGCGGTCAGGAATCAGAATAATTCTGAATTTGCATTCATTCTGAATACTGTATTCTGACTTCTGGATCCCTCCAAAGCCTGAGTTTTGAAATAGGCTCGGATAATATGCTTTCGGAAGGATCAAGTTTCAAACCTCCGCATCCTTTTTATCGCGGTGGACAAAGTATTGCCAAGACAGTATGATACACGCCGATCATATTCATTCAATCGGCTGTGAGAGAATTAAAAAATGCCTGCTTTTTCAAATATTGACAGTTCAACCGCATTCTGGATCCTCGCGTTTGTTTCCTCGGCATGCATAGGTTTTTCAAAAAGCGGCGTCAGCGGAGCCGGCATACTTGCCGTCCCGGTCATGGCGTATATTTTCCTGCCCAAACAGTCAACAGGCATTTTACTTCCGCTGCTCATTGCCGGAGACATCATCGGTGTTTTCATCTACCGCAAGCACGCCAGGTGGAAACACATATTGAGGGCGCTTCCATGGGCCTTTGCAGGAATTGCGGCCGGCTGGGTTTTCATGAAGTATTCCGGGATTTCACAGGGGCTTTTTAAAATCTTCATCGGGATGATCGTGATTCTGATGATAATGGCAGGCGAATGGTTCCAGAGGACGAACAATGAAAAAGCCAAGCTGATTCCACATACCTGGTGGTTTGCGGCGATTATCGGAATAACCGGCGGAATCACCACCATGACAGCCAATGCCGCCGGTCCAGTCTGGGCGATTTATCTCCTTGCAATCGGCCTCCCGAAAACCAACTTCATAGGGACATCGGCCTGGATTTTCCTCATACTGAATACCAGCAAAGTCCCCTTCAGCTGGGATCTCGGATTCATTACCCGGGATACGCTTGTTTTCAACGCGGAAATGCTCCCCGCCGTGATTCTCGGCTCCTTCGTCGGAGTTAAAACCGTGAAGTATATAAACAACCAGACATTCTCGCTTTTTGTCAAGATATTCGCCGCACTTGCCGCAGTCTATCTGATGTTCGGGTAAAGGCCGTCAAGAAAATCTTCCCTGTTAATTTTTCCGGAACGGAAGAATTTTCTTATTTACGACACCGTAAACTTCAGAGCGTCCTTGCCGGAATCTATTTTCAGGCTTCCCTTGTCGGAAAGTTCGCCGGAGACTATCATCCTGGAAACCGGTGTTTCTATTTCCTTCACGATCACCCTCTTCAAAGGTCTGGCTCCATACACAGGATCAAAGCCGCATTTCGCCAGGTGCTTTTTCGCCTCCTTTGAAATGCTCATGGTTATTTCCCTGGCTTTCAGCCTGTCTGCGAAGTTCGCAATCTGGATGTCCACAATCTGGAGCAGATCGCTTTCGCTGAGCGAATGGAATATCAGGACTTCGTCAATCCTGTTCAGGAATTCCGGCCGGAAATGATGCCGCATCTCCTCGGTGAGTTTCTCTTTTATCTTTTCAGTGTCGCCGTGCTGTTCCTGGATCAGATGGCTTCCGATGTTCGAGGTCATGATTATGATCGTGTTCTTGAAATTCACAGTCCTGCCGTGTGAATCGGTCACGCGCCCGTCGTCAAGTATCTGGAGGAATACATTGAAGACATCGGGGTGCGCCTTTTCAATTTCGTCAAAGAGAATCACGGAGTACGGGCGGCGTCTGACCGCTTCCGTGAGCTGTCCGCCCTCATCATAACCTATGTATCCGGGAGGAGCGCCAATCAGCCTTGAGACCGTGTGTTTCTCCATGTATTCCGACATGTCAATCCGTATCATTGCCCTTTCATCGTCGAAAAGTTCGGCGGCCAGCGCGCGGGCCAGCTCGGTTTTCCCGACACCGGTCGGGCCGAGGAAGATGAAGGAGGCAATCGGGCGGTTCGGATCCTTGAGTCCGGCCCTCGCCCTCAGGACGGCATCTGCGACAGAATCAACGGCCTCGTTCTGGGATATGACTCTTTTGTGTAGATTGTCGGAGAGGGACAGGATTTTCGCCTTCTCGCTTTCGACGAGTTTGCTGACGGGAATGCGGGTCCACCTGCTGATGATCCCGGCTATGTCTTCGTCAGACACCTCTTCATTTAAAAGTGATTTCCCCGCGTCATTTTTCTTGCGGAATTTATCTTCGGCGGCTTTTATCTGTTTTTCGAGTCCTGGTATGACACCGTAGCGGTATTCGGCGGCTTTGTCCAGATTGTAATCGCGCTCGGCTTTTTCGAGGGACTGTTTGGAGAGTTCGAGACTTTCACGGAGGGTCCTGAGTTCCGAGACGGACTTCTTCTCGTTTTCCCAGCGGCTGCGAAGTTCGCGGTTTTTCTCCTTGAGTCCGGACACCTCGGCTTCGATATTTTTCAGTCTTGCCGCCGATGCCTGATCTTTTTCCTTCTTAAGTCCGGCGATCTCGATTTCAAGCTGCATCTTGCGGCGTTCCACCTCGTCGATCTCGGTAGGAGAACTGTCTATTTCCGTGCGGAGCTTTGCGGCCGCCTCATCAATAAGGTCAATCGCCTTGTCGGGAAGGAAGCGGTCGGATATGTAGCGGTCAGAAAGAACGGCGGCGGTGACAAGCGCGCTGTCCTTTATTTTAACACCGTGATGGATTTCATATCTGTCGCGAAGTCCGCGCAGGATTGAAATGGTCTCCTCGACGCTCGGCTGTGAAACCATGACGGTCTGAAATCTGCGCTCCAGAGCCGCATCCTTTTCGATATATTTCCTGTATTCGTTGAGGGTTGTGGCGCCAATGCAGTGCAGTTCACCCCTTGCAAGCATGGGTTTCAGAAGATTGCTTGCGTCAACGGCCCCTTCCGCAGCCCCGGCTCCGACAACGGTGTGAAGTTCGTCTATGAAAAGTATGATTTCCCCGGCTTTTTCGATGACTTCCTTGAGAACGGCTTTGAGCCTCTCCTCGAATTCACCGCGGTATTTTGCACCGGCAATGAGGGCACCCATGTCCAGGGCGAATATTTTGCGGTTTTTGAGCCCTTCGGGAACATCTCCCCTGATTATCCTGATTGCCAGACCTTCGACAATCGCAGTCTTCCCGACTCCGGGTTCGCCTATGAGGACAGGATTGTTTTTCGTCCTCCTCGAAAGAATCTGGATGACCCTCCTTATCTCTTCGTCGCGGCCGATGACGGGATCAAGTTTGTCGCGTCTGGCAAGCTCGGTGAGATCCCTGCCGTATTTTTCAAGGGCCTGGAAGGTGCTCTCCGGATCGGGCGAGGTGACCCTGGTGCTTCCGCGGATCTCCTTAAACGCCTGCATGAGTTTGTCCGGAGTAAGATTGTGTTTTGCCGCAATGGTCCCGCATTCCTTGTCGGATTCAATGAGGGCGAGAAGCAGAATTTCGGCACTGATGAATTCATCTTTGAATTCCGCCGATTTTTTTTCGGCGTTCAGGAGGACGGCGCTCAAATCCCTTGAAGTGAAAACTTCCTGTGCGCCGGGGCCTTCAACCGCCGGAATCTTTTTCAGCTTCTTTTCAACATCCTCCGCCAGGGTGGCTGATGAGACTTTCAGCCTCTCGAAAATTGACGGGATGATCCCGTCTTTCTGCGCGGCAATTGCCGCGAACAGATGGATTGGACGCAGTTCCTGGTGCTTGTGTTCAACGGCAATATTGTGTGCCGACTGAAGCAGTTCTTTGGATTTGTTTGTGAATTTTTCGATGTTCATATAAAAATTTCCTTTCGTTTGTCAAGTAAATTTTTATTATAGCAAGAATATTACCAACAAGATTTATAATATTATAACCGCCTTGCAGATAATATAATACAAAATATTCACAAAATCAAGAAGCGACGATATGTCGCAGTTGTCGCAACAAAATGACGGTGGGGCATGGAGACATATTGACGCTACGATTTCCCACTTTTTCCTACTGTTCCGTTAAGATATTCAATATAGTTCCGGGAATCCTTGCCAATGCTGAAGGTTCTGACTGAACGAGTCAGCTGCGCGAAAACCGCAACATATTCGGCTTCACTCCATTCCCTGAGGCCAAGGGTCAAAGCCGCCGCCTGCCATACGACATCGTGAATCATGCCCGTGCTTTTCGAGTCGGGGCGCCGCCTCATCATGGAATATATTTCAACGAACTGTTCATCGAAGGGATATGGTGACTTAATTGAACATGCCGAGTGGACATATTTTTCGATGCCGTAAAAGAAGCCGACATATTCCTCCGGGTACTGCGCCATTTCATGATCAGGTGGAGGACTCTTTGTCCCTCTGAAAAGAGCCCTGAGGGAATCAATCCTCCAGTCAACATGCCTGTTTTTCCTGTCATGGAGGATGATATTGCTCCTATCCTCGAAGACAATCTCCCCATCGTCGCCGACCGGGAACCCTATCGCCAATTCCACGGGATCAACCTTGTCCTTTTCAAGCAGTTCCTTCAATCCCGGAACAGGATTCAGAACCCTGCCGAAATCATCGTCTTCATTTTTCTTCTTCCGATTGAAAAACATTTATCCTCCTTCAATAGTACCGATTTTTCCTGTATGATCATCTGAGCATATCTTCAAATCCGGGATTAAATAATGTTCTATTTCCCGGGCATTGCTCATACATGAAAAACTTAGCTTTCATTAATTCGAATGATTCTTTCTGTCCGCCCACAGAACCTAAACGCTTCCTAACCATTTCTGCACGCTCTGGGGTGTCAATATAATCACCGCATTGCGCCTTAGCCATTGCTCTCAATCTTTTCACGCTTTCTTCTATTTGCTCTTCGTTGCAGAAACTATGCAAGTATTTACGGAATACTAAAAGGAACAGGTATTCAGAGGTCCAGAGACGAAAGTCAACTCCATGCGATTTTCCCACATTTGTCAAGCAATCCAGACCTTTGAGAATGTCTCTCGATTTAAAACATTCTTCATAAAATGCCTTATAGCCTTCAAGGAGACATTTCCCATTAACTTCATCGCTGGAACCACACACACCCCAAAAAGGAGATTCTTCTGTCAGAGACAGTGCAGTAACCAGATGAGCCCCATGGCATGCCGCTGCAATTACAAAAAGATTATTGCAGGCAAGAATATTTATCTTTCTAAAATCATCAAGCAAATCTGTGAATTGCACCTTCTCTCCAGATGCGAGCTCAATACAATTCTGAGTACCATGTGTCTCAATATGAAGCAAAGGGATTTCTCTGGAAACCTGTATATCGCTGGCAATTTCTTCCAACAAATCGAACATATCTGTAGCTGTAGAGATCTCTTTGTATATCACATCAAGCCAACCAAGAGCCAACTGCTGTTTTTTGAGCACATCCTCATATAACCGACGGCCTGAATGGAATTCATTCTCTCCTAGAGATTCAATTAAATATATCCGACTAAATCTAACGCCGGTTTTAATAGTTAATCCGCCTTCCGGAGTATATGAATATTCACTCATTTCATTACCTTATCTGGTTGACAATCCACAGGATATATTCAACGTTCAAGTTCTTTATCGAAAACATAGGTATAACCATTACTTATCCTAATCATTTCCCAAAGTGTCGTTAATTATCTTCTTGAACTCATCTCCGGATATACGCATTACAGACAGTTTAGGCTGGCGGACAAGTGGAATATTTCTTAATTTCTCGTTTTTACGGATTTCCAAAAGCGTTACGGGATATGGCAAAGATTTCAATGGCCGGAAATCGCAAGTCAGCCATTTGGGGTCGGCACTTGTCGGATCGGGATATGACTCTCTTGCCACTTCCATGACACCTACAATTGCCTTTTGTGTCTGGCTATGGTAGAAAAGGACAATATCACCGATTTTCATTTGGGAGAGATTTTTTCTTGCCAGAGGACTCCTAACGCCACGCATAGTAAATATCCCGCGCTTTACTATTTCATCCCAAGAAGTCCTGAACGGGGCGAATTTAACTAACCAGAAATTCTTAATTTTTTCCATTAAACATTTGCTTTTTAATTTAAATATGAGATAATATATCAACTCATCCACCATGTGTGGAAGGAGATCGGCCTCCGCTCTGCGGAGGCTGTCTTATTTTAGCCCGATACGCCTGTTATACTTATCCGTCAAATCCAACCTCTTCCCTTCGTATTGAATATAGAAAGCAGAAACTATAAAATAGAAAACCCCTCTCGGCATTGTCCGTTTTTCAAGAATCACCAGATAATCATGCTCTTTGAGCCAAATATAGGTGTTAGTTCTGCCATTCCCCTCAAGATAATCCCAGAATAAGATTGCTGAATCCGAATTGTTTTCAATTACCGGCCTGCACCACGGTACTCTTTTAGCCCTGTGTAAATCAGGAACCCTTTTTTTTATTTTTTTCTTCGTCCTCGGGTCAAAATCCCATTCATCTTTTGACGTTATGTGCCAGAATCCCTCCTCATAGCCATATTTGTCATTCGGGTCAATCCATTTATTGAAAAGAACCGGAACAGAATCAAGAGATGGCCGAGAATCCTTAAAGTCCTTTTTGAAGACATCATATATCTTCTTAATAAATACTTCCCAGTCTCCTGTGAATTCTATTATTGCCGGAAGCCATTCTGGTGTGCTGGACATTGATTATCCTTGTTTTCAACAGCTCAAATAAGAAGAGCATCGCCATCGTGGCAGGTTATTATTGTGACTTTTTCAATTCCCGGCGGGGTGTCGGCTTTTATACTATGCCCGAGCATTTTCTCGAATTCCCTGACAAGTCCACACTTGGCGGAACTGCTCTTCAGACCTTTCCTTGCATAGCCAACTGCTCCAAGCAAAAGATCGTTGACCTGCATCAGGCGAACCTCATGCGAACGCGTAATCTGGACATCCCTGATTGTTTGACCTATAAGGTCTCCGGCATCCTTTCTCAGGACATCCTTGAGATGTCGGACTTTCTCCCTACCTCTAGTGTCCTTAATATCTATGAATATGCGGTAACGATCATCCTCGTCAATTTCACCGCTGAGAAGTTGGTAGTAGAGCCTGTAATACAAATCATCCCTGCATTGCTCCGGAAGTTTCTGGCAAATGTCCTGTTTGTCAGGCAGTATTAACACTCTGAACGAAAGACCACTTTTATTGAAAAACCATTTGAGGATATCCAAGTAATATTCCTCTTTCCCCGAGCTTACTTTCGTCCATTTGCATTCAAAATTACCAGGCAGTTTGTGTTTTTCCCAGATCTCAGCAAGTTCCTTGTGTAGATCATGGACTTTTTCGGAAGGCGCTTCCAGCAAGCCAAGAAGCATAATCGGCTCGCGATCAAATGGAAGATGCCTTGATTCATCGCAGTAAAGATTCCAATGTTGTCTTTCAATTATCTGCTCCTCCGTCTTTCCGAGTTTTGCGGCAAGAGTCCTTCTTTGAGCTGCTGCAAGCTTCGGATATCTCCTAGAATACCAGCTCTCAACTTCTTTTATATCATCATCATTCAAACCGTAAGCTTCATATATCAGACGGTCTATCTCCAACTGTTCGTTTGAGGCGTAATCATAACGGGGATCTGTTTTTTGCTTTTGGATAATTTTTGATGTTAACGTTCTTAACTTTTCATTCAAATCACTAACAATCATTATGATGGGGATACTTTCGATACTGTCCCCCTCAGATTGAACTGTATGTCCAAGATAATTCTTGAAAATAAACTTGATGAATTTTGAATTCAGAAAAGCCAAAAGAATTATAGGATCAATTTCACATTTTAAAAAGTTACTTTTTGAATCAAAAACCGCCCCACTCATTAGCCTAAAGGTTGGGGAGTACATGCCTGTTCTTGAAAATGTTAGTCCTT
>JBAYFV010000177.1:0-7837 GCA_041666985.1 Victivallales bacterium | reverse complement strand
CTACTTCGCATGTGAGAAAAGGGCGTTTGAAAACATCTCGGGATCAAAAGGCTGCAGGTCTTCCGGGTTTTCTCCAAGCCCCACGAAGATCACAGGCAGATTGAATTCCTCCTGGATGGCGACAACTATTCCGCCTTTGCCTGTCCCGTCGAGTTTTGTCAGAATCAAACCCGATACACCAGATGTTTTTAAAAATTCTTTTGCCTGCATGAGCCCATTGGTTCCGATGCTCGCATCAATTGTCAGCCATACCGCATGGGGGGCTTCGGGATATACTTTTGCGATTACGCGTTTCATTTTCGCCAGTTCATCCATCAGTCCTTTTTTAGTATGCTGACGGCCTGCCGTGTCAATTATGATAAAATCATAGTTTTTTGCAAGTGCGGACTGAACTGCGTCAAAGGCGACGGACGACGGATCCGAACCCGGATTTGATGCAATGACAGGGCAGTCGGTTTTTTTGCCCCAGAGCTTCAACTGTTCTACAGCGGCCGCCCTGAAGGTGTCGCATGCGGAAAGCATAACGGTCTTCCCGTCATTTTTCCAGAGATATGCGAGCTTGCCTGCCGTGGTGGTCTTGCCGCTGCCGTTCACACCTACAATGAGAATCACGGACAGCGAACCCGGTTTAAAGGAGGCTTCAATCCTGTTTTTATTAAGTATTCCAATAATATCATTCCTGGCAATATCAATTATGTCGTCGGACGTCTTTATGATGCCCCGTTCATAGCGGTCTTTTATGTCCGCCACTATTCTTGTGCTTGCAGACACTCCGAAATCCGCGCTTATCAGGGCGGATTTAAGTTTTTCATAGGTTTCCGCGTTCCAGGCGGATGTTCCGGAGAAAATACTGCCTATTGACCGGGATAACGAAGTTGCGGTTTTCTGCAGGCCGCGCTGAAATACTGAAAAAACTGATTTCATTTGATTTGCATAGCCTCCCTGGCCGGTCTGGTGAGACTGTCTTTTATCCCGTTCAGGATTCCGTTGATAAAAGAGCCTGATTCCTCTCCTCCAAAAGACTTTGCTATTTCAACCGCTTCGTTTATGCTGACAACCGGAGGTATTTCCGGACAGAAAAGCATTTCATATGTCGCTATCCTCATGATGTTTCTGTCTACAATGGCCATCCTGTCAATCTTCCATTTTTTCGCAAACTTCTCGATATTGGAATCAATTTCCAGCTTTTTCTCAATGGAACCCCTTATAAGTTTTTCAGCGAATTCCTTGCTTTTCCTGAGAAGCCTGTTGCTGGGATATAATCCGGACTCTTCAAGCTGAGTCCAGAAATGTCCGAGTTTCGCATCGTCGAATTCATCATACAGGTCAAACTGAAAAAGAAACTGCATTGCAAATTCGCGGCCAAGACGCCTTGGATCGGGTTCTTTGCGTGAACTTAAGTTTTTATCTTGAAAATCCATTGGTCGCCACCTGATTATTTCCCGGGCATTACCCGTATTAAGTTTACCATTTCTATTGCGGTTTTCGCGGCATCCGAACCTTTGTTTCCAGCTTTGGTTCCGCTTCTTTCAATCGCCTGTTCAATGTCGTTTGCGCTTATGACGCCGTTGATTACAGGTACTCCCGAACTGAGGGAAAGCTGTGCCATGCATTTTGAAACTTCCGAGCCGATAAACGATGCGTGTGGAGTAGCTCCCTGGATTACAACGCCCAGGGCTATTACGGCATCATATTTTTTTGCGGCAAGGAACTTCTGCACCGCTATTGGAAGCTCATAGGAGCCCGGCACCCATGCAACGTCTATGTCTCCTGCTTTCCCCCCGTGCCTTACAATTGCATCAACAGCCCCTTCAAGCAGTTTGCCCACAAAAAACTCATTGAATCTTGCGCATGCGATTGCAATACGAATACCCTTCGCGTCAAGAGTTCCCTCGTAAACGTTCTCAACTTGCTTGTTCATAATTTTCCCCTTTCAGGTATAGTTTAATGTTCAATTACATTCGGTCGTCAGTCGCCGCTGGTCACTGGCCGCTCTCAAATCAGATGCCCCATTTTCTTCTTTTTAGTAGACAGGTATTTTTCATTGTGCTTGTGCGGTTTTATGACAATCGGGAGCCTTGATTTGATCTTTATCCCGTATCCGTTTATGCCGACTATTTTCTGCGGATTGTTTGTAAGAAGAACAATGCTTTTTATTCCCAGATCAAGAAGTATCTGCGCTCCAAGCCCGTACTCGCGGAGATCCGGGGGGAATCCGAGTTTCTCATTTGCCTCGACAGTGTCGCATCCCTCCTCCTGAAGACGGTAGGCGTGGATTTTGTTTGCAAGCCCTATGCCGCGCCCCTCCTGCCTCATATAGACGATTACACCCGCCCCTCTCTCAACAATCAGTTTCATTGCGTTTTCAAGCTGTTCGCCGCAGTCGCAGCGCTGTGAATGGAAAACGTCTCCGGTCAGACATTCGCTGTGAACCCGGACCAGGACGTCTTTTTTACCCTCCACATTTCCGTGGACCAGCGCAAGATGCTCCATGTTGTCGAGAGCTGAACGGTAAAGATGGAGTTTGAACAGGCCATGCCTTGTCGGGAGATTCACAGACTGTTCCCTGAAAATAAGGCGTTCATGTTTCCGCCTGTAGGCGATGATATCGGAAATGGTGCACCAGAGCAGATTGTGTTTCTTCCTGAATTTTTCAAGCTGGGGCAGGCGCGCCATCGAACCGTCGTCATTCATGATTTCACATATGACGCCAGCCGGATAAAGTCCTGCGAGTTTCGCAAGATCAACCGTAGCTTCTGTATGACCGGCTCTCTGAAGAACGCCTCCCGGCCGCGCAATCAGCGGAAA
This sequence comes from Victivallales bacterium, assembly GCA_041666985.1. Taxonomy (GTDB): domain Bacteria; phylum Verrucomicrobiota; class Lentisphaeria; order Victivallales; family GWF2-50-93; genus GWF2-50-93. The sequence continues at coordinate 5,029 of JBAYFV010000177.1, read as the reverse complement.
AACATGCCCCGGCACGACAAAATCAGAACGGGCAGTTCCCGGATCGATAAGGGCTTCAACCGTTTTCGCCCGGTCAAAAGCGGATATTCCCGTGCTTGTTCCCTCCCTGACATCAATGCTGACAGTGAAAGCCGTGTGAAAAGGATCTTTACTGGGAGCCATTATGTCAAGTTCAAGCTTTTTCGCCCTTTCCTCGGTAACCGGGGCGCAGATAAGGCCGCGGCCGTGCTTGGCCATGAAATTAACGGCCTGCGGTGTCACTTTCGCCGCCGCAATGACAAGATCCCCCTCGTTTTCACGGTTCTCATCGTCAGTGACAATAATCATCTTACCCCGACGGAAGGCTTTAATCACTTTTTCAATATTGTCGAATTGTGTTTTCATTTTGCGTTTAAATCCTCAAGATGCTTGTTTGTCAGGCTGTAGTCCGTCTTTCCGGATAAGACCTTGTTAAGCATTTCTTTATCAATGGTCATTCTCATAAAAAAAATCTCCATTTACAGTATGACAATTGAAGTAATTGCAAAATGCCGTATTTAAGGTAGGGATGGTTCTCCGAGCCATCCGTTTTGAGGCGGCGCGTTACGGAGAACGCGCCCTACCTTCATTAGTTTTGCAATTTGCTCAATTAATATATTGAAAATTCCCCAAAAAAAAGCCCCGAAAAACATCGGGGCGTGAAAGTGCGTGATACACTGTCTTCTCTCATCCAGACTGAACTGTCGGTTATGGAATCGCACCATATCAGTCCCGGCTTTGCGGGAGTCGCGGACTTTTACCGCCGGTCAGGAATCCAGGCTGAAAACACGCCTTGCGGCATTGACTACAAACATCTTTCGCTGAACACACTGCGGAGTTTTGAACTCCGGCATCGCCTTGCCTGCAGTCAATCCGCCATGGCGGACGTTCTTTTTCCAGCCCTTAACCTTGCCCCGAAGATTCTTAAAACAATTTCAATTCAAAGAACCTATAATATTGCAGTACGCAATTTATATAATGAACTTTTCCGTAACATGATCAAAAATATGGGCCTTTGACATCAGAACTGAAAGTTCGATATCATCGCCGACAGATGTTTTCCTGTGTGCGTCAACACGTGAAATGAATGACTGTTCACCGGTACTCAGATAAAGGTAGGTTTCAGGCCCCATTGGCTCGACAACTTCAACTTTCGCTTTTATCTTGGAAGCGTTCGGCTTGCTTTCAGCTTCGGGAGAACCAATATCTTCAGGCCTTACACCGAATACGATTTTCTTGTCAACAAACGGTTCGGCGGCGGCTTTCCATTCATCCGGGAGCTTTATCTGCATGGCGCCCTCCTTGAAATAGAGAGCTCCATCCTGTCTGATCAATACCCCCCTGAAGCAGTTCATTGGCGGTGTTCCGATAAATCCCGCCACGAAAAGATTTGCCGGACGATCATAAACATTGAGAGGGGTGTCAACCTGCTGGATGACTCCGTCCTTCATCACGACTATCCGGTCTGCCATCGTCATGGCTTCTATCTGGTCATGGGTAACATAAATCATTGTCGTTTCAAGTCTTGTGTGAAGCTTGCTGATTTCGGTACGCATCTGTACGCGCATTTTTGCGTCAAGGTTGCTGAGCGGTTCGTCAAAGAGAAACGCTTCAGGTTTACGGACGATCGCACGTCCTACTGCAACACGCTGCCTCTGTCCGCCGGAGAGCGCCTTCGGACGGCGGTGCAGATATTCCCTGATCCCGAGAAGTTCCGCAGCCTCCTGAACCCGCTTGTCTATGTCTACTTTCTTGAATTTGCGAAGCTTGAGACCGAACGCCATGTTTTCATAAACGGTCATGTGGGGGTAGAGCGCATAGTTCTGGAAAACCATTGCAATATCACGGTCCTTCGGAGGAACATCGTTCACAACCCGTGTTCCGATGCTTATTGTCCCGGATGAGATTTCCTCGAGTCCAGCAACCATTCGAAGGGTTGTAGACTTACCACAGCCTGAAGGGCCTACAAGAACCACGAATTCCCTGTTTTTGATATAGAGGTTGACATTGTCTACAGCTTTAACGCTGCCGGGATAAATCTTACATACATCTTTCAATGTTACATCTGCCATGGCACAGACCCCGTTCTGATTTATTCAAGGATTAAATTACAAACAACAATTCCGTTAAATTATACTCATTTTCATGGAAATATCAATTAATTACGGGAAAAATGCCGGAAATATTGCGGAAACCTCTTGGCTTCCCCTTACTGAATTCCCGATAATAATCTTTTCAGCGGTCTTCAGGTCTTTGAGCGTTATTTTTTTCTCTTCCGCGCGAAGTTCGCAGATCGTCTTCCCCCTCCAGATTCCGGGAAGAAGACCGCATTTGAGGCAAGGAGTGATCCATCCCCCCTTGCCTAAAATGAAGATACTTGTTATCGCCCCTTCCGTGACTTCCCCTTTTTCATTCAAGAAGATCACTTCGTCAAACCCTTCGGAACGGGCCTTTTTTAATTCAGCGTCATAAAACTTCCTGTTTGTGGTTTTGTGATAAAGGAATACATCTTTTGAGCTGACACGCTTCCCGGAAATCTTCAAATCCAGGATTTTCTTATTCCATCCAGGGCTTTCCAGGACAGAATATTCGGGTTTCACTTTACCATTCCCTGAGATAAGCAATCTGACCCTTGCATAATTTACTTTTCTCCTTAACAATAAAGACTTGAGCTTTCTCAAGGCTTTATTTGAAAACTCATCGTTCCACCTTCTCCCGAAATAAGTCTGCGAATTTCGCGCACGTTCAAGATGTTCCTTCAGATAGACAAATCCCCTGCCCTTATCCCAGAAAATTGTTTCGAGAACATCAAAATCTGGCGGATTGAAGTTGGCAAACCCGCTTTTCATGAGGCACTCAAGCCATTCCTTCCGCGGTTCCGAATCGGCCACAATCCCGCTGCCAATCCCAAGTTCCGTCCCGGCCTTTGAGCAAAGAAAAGTTCTTATGGCTACATTCAGGCATAGATCACCGTTCGGGTTGAAGCAGCCAATTGCCCCGGTATAGATTTTCCTTGGAGAGGATTCAAGTTCAGATATTATTCCCATAGCCCTTATTTTCGGTGCGCCGGTTATGGATGCCGGCGGAAAGGTTGAAGCAAATATTTCAACAAGGCCGGTCCCGGGTTTCAGTTCGCCGTTCACCCCGCTCACCATCTGGTGGACTGTCGGATAAGTGTCCACGCGGAACAGGGGATCCGCCGATATTGAACCGGGTCTGCATATTCGCCCGAGATCATTCCGGACCATGTCAACAATCATAATGTTCTCGGCAAGGTTTTTGGGATCTTTTGCAAGTTGCCTTGCCGTCATTTCGTCTTCTTCAGAAGTTAAAGCGCGGCTTGCAGTCCCTTTCATCGGAAGACTTCTGATTTTGCCTGAAAGCGATTCAAGAAACAGTTCCGGGGAATTTGATATTATCTTAAATCTTCCGGTATTTATAAAGGCCGAATATGGAACAGGATGTGAAACGCAGAAATCCATGAAAAACTGTTCCGGACTGTCCAGCGGTTTTCCGAAAACACGAAACGTGTAATTAACCTGATAAGTTTCACCGTTATAAATATGTTTCCTTATTTTTTTAACATCGGAAAGATATTTGCTTTTCCCTGTTTCCGGAGACAGATTGACAGGCTGGCGCCGGGTCTTGAAGTCTTCCGGAATTTCAAATGCGCCCCCCCCCCTGTATGAAGAAAGCCAGAGCAGGGGGAAATTCCCGCCGGCTTTAAAAGTCTTGTTTGCAGGATCAAAGGCGCTGGAGGCTTCATACGATATGAATCCTGCGACATGCAATCCTTTTTTCAAGGATGATTCGGCCCATTTCAAGGCGGGAATGATTCCATCAGTCCTTGAAACAGACACAGTCCTGACCGGGTCTTGAAACAAACCCCATTTTGTTTTTTTCCCGGGCAGCCTGCATACCACCGTACCGGTCTTTCGAAGAATTTCTTCCATAATGCTGTTTTCCAATATCCTTCCCATTCATCCGTCCCAACGTATCCGGGACAGCAATGATAATACCTCAAGTTGATGATTCAGCAATTCAAAAACTTTAAATTCCCCCCCAATCTTTTCCCAAATCTGAAACTGTCTTCGCACTTGACATTGCCCCCTTAAATGGATAGCTTTACCTCTCAACCTGAAAGTCGTTTATACTGTTATGGACATCTGTGATAAAAAAATCTTGAAGGATTATTATTCGGCCATCTACCGGCTTATGGGGGTCAACATTGACTTCGTCACTCCCGGCGGCGAAACATTCAAGTTATGCGAACGTTGCAATGTCAACGGATTCTGCAGGCTGATGAATTCTTCGGTAATGGGGAAAAAGGCGTGCCGGGACTGCGATACCGATGCCATAAAAAAGGCGATGACGGAGAGAAAAGGGATAACCTACAAATGTCATGCCGGATTTACGGAAATTACGGTGCCTTTATATTTGAATAAGAACTTCATAGGGTGTCTGACCTCCGGACAGATACTTTCCTCTCCTCCGACAGAGGAAGGCTTTGACCTGATCAAGAAGCGGCTCGCAGGTTACGACATTGATTTAAGGAAGTTGAAAAAATATTATTTCTCAACACGGGTGCTGAGCAACAGCAGAATCGAAGCGTTAATGGAGCTCATATCTCTTATCGGAAACTATATTGCGGAAAGCGAGAACAAGCTTTTTTTCCTCTCGCAGATAAACGAACGTGACAAAATATCCTCGGCAAGACAGTATGTGGAGAAGAAGTACCAGCAGAAATTCACTGTTTCAGATGTTGCGAATTATGTGTATTTAAGCCCAAGCCATTTCAGTCATCTTTTTAAAAAGGACACTGGACTGAGCTTTGTGCAGTATCTGAACTCTTACAGGGTGGAAAAGGCCGAAGAGCTTCTCACGAATACCTCCCTCGACATAACCGAAGTCGCCTCTAAAGTAGGATTTCAGAGCATTCCCCACTTCAACAGGATATTCAGGAAAATATCAAAAACCTCTCCCCGGGGATACCGGAATTCCAAGGCGGGCG
>JBAYFV010000176.1:0-7896 GCA_041666985.1 Victivallales bacterium | reverse complement strand
GAGCGCGGGTTTTCCAACCCGCAGTGCTCTTTCTATGGCGGGTAAGAAAACCCGCCCTCCGTTATTTTGGAACGCCAGCAACTTGCTGGCATGATGGTGTAACGCTTAAACAATAAGTGACGGCAAGTTGCCAGCGGTCCGGGAAAACGAATTCCTCATTAAAATGCCATGCGTTATATTGACAGCTATATATTGCGATATTATATTGCAGTTAATTGAAAGGCTTTTCGTCTATGTGGACGGTTAAGATAAAGAAAAAAGCTGTTAAGAATCTTGACAGGTTGCCGAAGAACATAAAACAGCTGTTCTTCCTGCTTCTAGAAGATTTGAAAAAAGAGGGTCCTGTTCAACCGACCTGGATGAACTATTCAAAGCTTGGCGATGGCGACTACCATTGCCATCTGAATTACAGGTATGTCGCATGTTGGAAGGCAAATAAGGAAATGATAACAATTGAGGTATATTATGCTGGCAGTCGTGAAAACGCCCCGTATTGAAATATCCATGAACGGTCCGGGAGTTCCGGAACTTTTGGCTTGGATAGGCAGGAAGTTCGATATAAGCATTGTTTCCAAAGTTGACGATGATTCCATGAGGATAGAGGACACTGCCTATTACAAGGAAATGAACGTAAACAGGTCTGGCACTCTGCTTGCCGGAGCAAGGCTCAAGAAGGAATTTACCCAGAAAAAACTCTCTGAAATGACAGGCATACCCCAAAGTGTCATCAGCGACTACGAAAAAGGACGGCGCAAAATTACCAGACAGGCAGCCATCAAGCTGTCTTCAGCCCTGATAATTCCGGAAACTTATTTGCTGTGACGAGATAAACCAAAGGAGTTTAAGAATGAGGACAATTTTAAATATGCTGATTGTTGCTGTTTCGGGTTTCTTCATGATCGGCTGCACGTCTGTTCCTTTCACGGGAAGAAGCCAGCTCATGCTGACAAGCCCCTCCGAAGAAGCCCAGCTCGGCGAACAGGCCTGGAGGGAAGTGCTTTCACAGAACAGGGTATCAGGCAATTCAAAATACAATATCGCGCTTAAAAGAGTCGGTGCGAATCTTGCAAAAGCCGCCAACAAGCCTGATTACAAATGGGAATTTCTGGTGTTTGAAAACACCGAGCCGAACGCATTCTGTCTGCCCGGCGGAAAGGTCGGAGTATATTCGGGTTTGTTCCAGTACACGGCAAACGATGCTGAACTTTCGGCTGTTGTCGGGCATGAAATCGGACATGCCATAGCAAGGCACGGAGGAGAGAGGATGTCTCAGTCGGCAGTCCAGGAGATAGGGGCTCAGGCGGTTGCGACAACTCTAAACGGCAAGTCTGCCGGAACGGTTCAGGCGGCCATGGTCGCGTATTCGGCGGGGACGAATCTCGGGGTCATGCTCCCTTACAGCCGGACACATGAGTATGAGGCTGACAAGCTGGGGCTGGTGTACATGGCCAAGGCGGGTTATAATCCAAACGCCGCAATCACTTTCTGGCAGAAGTTCGGTCAGCTTTCCCAGACGGGAACGGTCGGCGAGTTTTTCTCCACACACCCCATGAGCGAAAAAAGAATAGAGGAAATGAAGGCGTATCTGCCGACAGCTCTTGACATGTATCGTACGGCCCCGAGCAAGAAAGATTTGGGAGAGTCTCTAAAGTAGGACAGGCATTCTCACCTCCCCGTGATGTGCGCCCCACGGGCGCACTAACCCGGGCATTCTTGCCCGAGATTTTGTAAGGCGGGCTGCATACGCAGGCCGGGGCAGGCAAAGACACAAAGTCCCACCTATGAACTATAAACTATGAGCTATAAACTGATATGAACTGTGTAAATCCCGAGATAAACTATTTCCCGGACGGAAAATACGATACGCCTGAAGGTTCTGGGAAATTATGGGAGAAAATACTTTTCCTTGGCACACGCTGGCAGTTTTACTTTCATTCATTCAGAATCGCCGTAAGATCCGGAACCCTCGCAAAGAAAGGCATTTACGGACCCAATGAACTCGCCTATAACGCCTTTGACTTGATCAGATCCGCAGAACGCGCGGGCGGACATGCCCATATTGACGGTGTTGCGAATTTCGCAAAAGTTGACGGCCCCGTTGTTGTCATCGGCAACCATATGAGTTCATTTGAAACGTACGCGATCCCCTGCATGGTTCTCCAGCATAAGAAAGACGCAATCCTGGTTGTCAAAAAAGAACTTGTTGATTATCCTTTTTTCGGACAGGTCGCCAGGATTTACGGGATTCCTGTGTCCCGGACGAATCCCCGCGAAGACTTCAAAACCATAATGACTGAAGGGCAGAGATACATCGAAGCCGGCAGATCCGTCATAATCTTCCCGCAGTCAACCCGTTCCGTCGAGTTCAAGCCCGAAGAATTCAATTCAATAGGCGTAAAACTTGCGAAACGCGCAAATATCCCTGTCATACCGTTCGCCCTGAAGACGGATTTCTGGGGGAATGGGAGACTTGTGAAGGATTTCGGTCCGGTTGACACCGGAAAAGATCTCCATTTCAGCTTCGGCGAGCCAATCCACGTCAAATCCGCCACCGGCAAGGAAGAACACGAACAGATAGTAAACTTCATTCAAGGCAAACTTGCCGAATGGAATAAGGAGTCGTAAAGAAATAATCCAACTTTTAATTTGCAACTATTTTTAAAATCTCCTTGAAATCCAGTTAGGACACCCTAAGTTAGGGGGCTGATGATTGAAATGTGGACTCGGAATATATTTTTTAACCCCGTAATTAGGCAACCCTAATTGGATTATATTATGAGCATGGTGTCAAAAAATAAAGAGACAAAAGATTCATGTAAAAACCGGAAGAAAGTACTTATTGTCGGCAACCCGAATGTCGGCAAGAGCGTAATATTCAATAACCTTACCGGAACCTATGTCACCGTTTCGAATTACCCTGGAACAACTGTCGAGGTTTCAAGGGGAAAAGGGAAAATAGGATCCGAGGAGTATGACATAGTTGATACTCCCGGGATGTATTCTCTTCTTCCGATAACCGATGAGGAAAGAGTCTCGCAGAAAATCATATTATCCGAAAAAGCCGATGTGCTTCTTCATGTGATTGACGCAAAAAATCTTGAAAGAATGCTTCCTTTCACATTCCAGCTTTCCGAGGCGGGGCTTCCGGTTATTCTCGTAATGAATATAATGGATGAAGCCGAAGGACTCGGAATTGACATTGATATTGGAAAACTTGAAAAAGAACTGAACATGCCGGTTGTTCCCACGGTCTCTGTCACTAAAAAAGGAATGAATTTTCTCAGGCATTCCATTAAAAACTACGTTTATGGGAAACCCTTTGATTTGGCTTATGGAAGCAGCATGGAGGAGAAAATTGCCGCAGTTGAAGGGCTTCTTGAAAATAATTACCCGGTGTCAAAAAGATCAGTCGCCATCCTCCTGCTCCAGAATGAGATGGAAATACTGAAAACCGATGAAAACAGCGAAACTGAAATAACCGGCATTAAAAAACTGATAGCAGAGGCAGGCGAAAGTTACAAGCATTCCGTGAATTATATTCTGAATCTGAAAAGATATCGTACGGCGACAATGATATCTGAAAAAGTTTTAAAACATGGGGGGAATTCAAAAACAGGTTTTGCCGAAAGGCTGAGCCTGATAACCATGAATCCGTGGACAGGCCTCCCGATACTGATGCTTGTCCTCTACTTCGGACTGTATAAGTTTGTCGGCGGATTCGGAGCCGGATTCCTGGTGGATTTTCTTGAAAACACCCTGTTCGGCAAATACGTGAATCCATATGTGACCACTTTTGTCCAGTCCCTGATTCCCTGGGTCTCAATCCAAAATCTTTTCATCGGCGAATATGGGATAATAACACTTGGAATCAGGTATGCGGTCGCGATAATCCTGCCGATTGTGGGCACGTTTTTCATAGTGTTTGCAATCATTGAAGACAGCGGATATCTGCCCAGACTTGCCATGCTTATTGACAGGGTCTTCAAAAAGATCGGTCTTTCCGGCAGGGCGGTCATACCCATGGTGCTGGGACTTGGCTGCGACACCATGGCGACAATGGTTACCAGGACATTGGCGACGAAGAGGGAAAAAGTAATGGCGACGATTCTTCTTTCCCTTGCAGTTCCGTGTTCCGCCCAGCTGGGCGTGATAATGTCGCTTTTCGATAAAAATTTTGCGGGACTGCTCGTCTGGGTTTCAATTATGTTTTTTATTTTCCTTTTCGTTGGATATCTGGGGGCGAAAGTGCTTCCGGGAGAAGAGCCGATATTTTTCATGGAAGTCCCTCCGCTGAGGATGCCTAAAATTTCAAATATCATTGTAAAAACATATACGAGGATGGAATGGTATTTCATGGAGGTTTTCCCTCTTTTCATCCTGGCAAGCGTGCTTATCTGGATCGGGCAAATCACCGGAATATTTGATATTCTTGTAGGACTCTTTGTGTATCCTGTAAGACTGCTTGATCTTCCGGATAAGACTTCCGTGGCTTTCTTTTTCGGATTCTTCAGGCGTGATTACGGGGCGGCGGGACTTTACGATCTCAACGGGGCCGGGCTGCTCAGCGGAAATCAGCTTCTGGTGGCGGCGGTCACAATGACACTTTTTCTTCCCTGTATCGCCCAGTTCATCATGAATGTCAAGGAAAGAGGATGGAGGACGGGTGTCGGAATTTCAATTTTCATCCTGTTTTTCTCATTTATTGCGGGATTCATTCTAAACTGCCTGTTAAAAGTTTCGGGGGTTCAATTATGAAATGCAGCTTTTGCGGTTTTGAATTTAAGGAAAACGAAGCTGATAAGTCCTGTTGCGGCTGTGTCATGGCGAAGAAGTGCAGGCTTCTGAAGTGTCCGAACTGCGGTTTTGAAATTCCCAAAGAATCCGAATGGATAAAAAAAATAATCCGTTTTTTCGGTAAGAAACTTTTCCCGCCCTGACAATTAGGTTCGCCTAAGTCATTTCGTGTGCTAATGGCATCACCAAAAATAAAACAAATACAAGGAGTTTGGAAATGAAAAGTGTGAGAGTAAAAAGAAAATTGTTTACAATCGTAGAGCTTTTGGTAGTTATTGCAATAATTGGAATTCTTGCATCAATGATCCTTGTGGCCTTGAGTGTTGCAAAAGAACAGGCAAAATCAATAACCTGTAAAAATAACCTCAAACAAGTCGGACTTGGAATGAACCTGTATATTAATGACTATAATGGAACTTATCCCACGGCAAGATGGGGAACAGCGCCTAAGGTGAGATGGCAAAACAGCATAGGAACTTATATAGGGGGTTCAGTGCTTGATCCGTCACAGGAAAGTGACGCAACGGGAACAAATGTAATCACCAATAATATCCTTAAATGCCCGTCCACGGAAAAATCAAAATACCAGCTGGATCCCACGTCAGGGCCGCTGTTGGGGAAAAAAAGAGAGGACTATCTGAGAACTGGCTCCTACGGCTACAACTGGGCTACATTCGGAACCTTTCATCTTGACAGTGCGGTGATCAGAAAATATCCTGTCAATGTGAAACAAATACCGCATCCGTCTTCAACCATACTTGTCGCAGATTCATTCGGTGTTAAAGACAAGTCGGAAACGAGACCTCATTCCTATACTATTGACGGACCTGTTCAGCTTAATGGAAGATGGGGAACAGCCCTGGGACAGACTCCGACGGATCCGAGACACAGAAAATTATTCAACAGCACGCATGGCGACGGGCATGTCGAGGAATACACAATGGTTTCAGCGGGTTATGACGCAAATGACCCTGAAAATGTCTCGGGCGGCGGCAATCCACTATTGTGGAACGGATATGCCGACAGTTCAATCACTGTTTTAACACCCTGATATGAAACAAGGAGAATTCACCATGAAAATAGAAATGTCCCAATCTGTAATAAAAATGAGAGGGTTAATAAAGGAAGCCACAGCAGACTGTTACAGAAGGAAAGTTTCTCTGCGGGGAAAAAAACGTGATTTTAATTTAATCAGGAAGATTCCGGCGGCGCTCGTAATTTTTATTTTCACCGGCTACATATCTTACAAGATTTATAATGTTGCCGAGATTTGCCATATTCAGAAAATTCATTATAGTGAAAAAAAATCGGCTGAAACAATTTCCGGCCTGAAAATCGCGGAAACCGCAATTTCCGGAAAAGCTGGCAATAATGAAACGGTTGTAATGCCACTTTTCAGCAAAAACAATCCCCTGTTATTGGAGAGAATAAACGCCCTGTCGGGGAAACTGAAAACCAAAGGTCAAAACGTAAACATCTATTGGGCGGCAAACGAAGGGGAATATAATTCCGAGGACGAATATAGCCCGTTCATTGACAGGGCTCTTTCACTTTATCCCATGTCAAATACCCTCGTAATTGTATCTGCCGGAGATGTCTCGAATGCGAAAATAACAGATAAGCTTGAGAATTTTATCAATGGCGGCGGTCTGCTTGTCATGGCGGGTGAGATGAATGGTAAATCCCCTATGATGGACATAGTAAAGAATGGAAAAGCTGTTCTTGCTGCCGGAACCTGCAATTATAAATCTTTGTTGAAAATACGGTAAAAAACACAAGGAGTCTGAAAATGATAAGCAACAAGGCGGAAGAAATTCTTGAGTCTCTGTGGATAGGGCTGGAAGAGAAAAAGATGACATCGGTGAATCTTGAAAATCTGGGTATTGGAAAGGCTGATGACGCCGTAAGGGAACTGGTTTCGGCAAATCTCATTGTCTTGAACGGGGACTCAACGGTCGGGTTTGGCGATAAAGGGGAAAAATACGGGCGGGATGTAGTCAGAAGACATCGTCTTGCCGAACGTCTTTTCGAAGATGTTTTCGACGTAAGGGGAGACCTTGCGAATAAAAAAGCCTGCGAGTTTGAGCATCTTCTCCATCAGGGGATTGATGACAGGATATGCACACTCCTCGGACACCCGAAGCTCTGCCCTCACGGACATCAGATACCGTCCGGAAAATGTTGCGGAAAAGAGAACAGGGACCTTAAAATAGTTTCTCCATTATCGAAGCTGTCTCCCGGTCAAAACGGGAAAATCGCCTATATCCATACAAGGGACAGCAGCAAGCTTCAGAAGATGATGGCCATAGGGGTCGTCCCCGGGATGAAGATAAAACTCCTCCAGTGCTTTCCTTCATTCCTGTTCAAGACCGGGAACAGCCAGTTTGCCGTTGATGAATCAATAGCAGGCGAGATATTTGTGAGGATGATGAATGATGAAGGGAAAGAATAAATTTCTACATCTGACCGGTGTTTTTATTCCCCGAATATCTTTTCTTGAATTCCAGGACAGGATTGCCGCCATCCGGCATTTTCAAGTCTTCCTTAAGAAACCGGATGAACTCGGCAAGGCGCTCTTTTACCTCCGGATCAATGACATGTTCGACTCTGCAGGCGTTTGAGTTCGCACTTTCAATCGGACATCCGAGTATTTCATGATAGAACTCGGCGAGCACCTCATGCCTCTTATGAAGTTCCTGGGCGATTTCCTCGCCGGAAGGCGTGAGCGTTATTGTCTGGCGCACCGAGTAGTTCACCACTCCCAGAGATGTCAGTCCCTGCATCGCCTCCGTGACTGAGGCCATTTTAAAATTTAATTTGTCGGCGATCGCTTTTACATGGGCATGTCCATGAAGAAGGCAGAGAGAATGAATTGTCTCAATATAGTTCTGCTGGTTCAATGTCAGCTCTGCGCCTTTAATGTTCATTTCGGTCTCCGAACTTCGGTGTTTAGCGGTGGCTTAGTAGTCGTGTTCATAAATACGGTGACGCTGATGGGAGCAACGGCAGAGGGGGCGTGCTTCCGGTCTGATTGGCCAATACCCGAAGCGGTCTTGGCCAAGTAGTCCGGGAGCGCGCAGACCTGCTGTTGCCCCATCCCTT
>JBAYFV010000175.1:0-7921 GCA_041666985.1 Victivallales bacterium | reverse complement strand
TGTTAATTTTTCCGCTACGGAAAAATTTTCCTCCCTTAGGAGCCGTAAAGAAATAACTTTGACATTTGCTGGCGAAAATTTTGGATTGATTATCATGATGTTTGCGAGGCGCATATCTGAAGATATGCAACGAGCAAACAGCGTGATAAGCGGCCAAAAGAACGCCAGCCCTTCGGGGCGGAATTCCATGTATTTGTCTTCTTCGTTGCTTCACCCCTTACGTATGTACCATACGTGCGGGGCTCGTGCCTCGAATCCAAACACCTGTATTTTCCGCCAAATGTCAAATTTATTTCTTTACGACTCCTTATGCTTTTGCCTCCGGCCTGTAATTTTTCAGTTCCGCATGGTTTTCCACGACCTTGGCAATGATTGCACAGATCTTCTTTATGGTTTTCATGTCGTTGCCGAGGAGCGGATGCGGGATGCAGACCGAGTGCAAGGTCCCGATGCCTTCGGCTACAGGGCATGAACCGCCATCAATACGGTAATCATTTTTCCCCATGTTGAACAGGAGATGCCTGTAGACCGGCCCGTAGGTTCCGCCGCAGCTAAGTCCTTCAGCATTTAAAGCCGCAATAATATTTGACAGTGGAATATCCTTCATCGGGGCGGAATCAAAAATCAGCACAAGGCTGTAGTATCCCTGGGAATCCGCCATGCGTCCGCGTGCCTGCACCCTCACGCCCCTGAGTCCGGCAACTGTTTTCTCGATTGCAGCCGCGCTTCTGTTGTAGGTGGAGATTAATTTTTTCAGGCCTTTCACCTGATCTGCAAGAATCAGCGCCTGGAATGCGGTACTGCGGTAATTGTGGCATCTCAGACCCTGCGGCGGTCCCTGTTTCGCGCCGCCCTGTGCCGCACCGTTCGGATAACCGATATGTTTTGCGCGGAAGATCCTGTCGGCAAGCGCATCGTCACTGGTCAGACAGATTCCGGATTCGCCGGCGGAAACGGTCTTGGACTGCTGGAAGCTGAAGGATCCGATATCGCCCCACGAGCCTGCGCCGCGCCCGTTCCAGATGCCGCCCTGCATGTGCGCACAGTCTTCGATGACGCCGAGCTTATGCTTTTTAGCTATTTTGATAATCCTGTCAAGATCGGCCATGGAGCCGTAAAGATGAACTGGAATGACAGCCTTTGTCTTCGGGGTGATCGCCTGCTCGAATTTTGCAGGATCCATGCAGAGGGTTGTCGGCTCAATGTCCACGAAAACAGGTTTTGCGCCCACGTCCCTTACGGCTGTGGCCGTGGCGATCCAGGTCAGCGCGGGAATGATCACCTCGTCGCCTTTTCCGACACCCAGCGCGAGCAGTCCGCATTCAAGCGTCACGGTTCCGTTGACCATGAAAACACCGTGTTTCGCACCATGGTATTTGGCGTAGGCCTTTTCAAATTCCTGTTCGGACGGGCTGTTGAAAGACCACTTTCTGGAGAGATAAAGCTCTTTCAGCTTCTCCCCTGTCTTCTTGGAAATTGGAGGCCAGTTAATCTTGTTGACATTGGTTCCGCTTACCGGTTTTCCGCCAAGGAGTGCGAGCTTTGACATTTTTCACCTCACCTGTTTGTTGAAAATACTGATTGTCGCTCATTATAAATTCTTTTTCAATGCATGATTATAATGGCATTTACTCTGCGAGTCAATTGATGTAAGTTGCTAAAAGTTAATGAATATTGCTATAACTGCTGATCAAATGGCTGCCGTACGGCGAAAAGGTGTAAATAGCGCAGATCGTCAACGCCTTCGCAGGCGCCTACTCCTTGTCTTCCTCTATCACAATTCCGTCAAACAAAACAATTCCCTGTGCATTCACATTATACAAAAAGAGCGCTGTGTTTGCGACCGTCGCCGGTGTCGTGAATGTCCCCTTTACCGCATGCCACGTGTCATCATTCCCGACCGACCATTCGCCGTATTTATTCACAATACCTCCCTCTTTGGATAAATTGAATAATCCCGCGCTGATATGCCCCCTTGAAGCATTTGCACTTTTTCGGATGTTCATGCTGACTGTATATTTCCTGTCCGGTTCAAGCTTCAGCTGAATCAGTTTGTATTTATATTTTCCGTCGCCCTCGATTGCCAGACACCCCTTGCCGCTGCATGCATTTGTCGTATCAATGCGCTCGCCTGTGTTCAGGGGGATTTCACTGTCATCATCGAATTGCACCGATATTTTCCCGTCTACGGCTGACAGCGGTTTTGGCACTTTCGTTGCATTCACTGTTGACTCCTCATTTTTCTGCGCCGCATCCTGGACTAACATGGGCAGCGTCCACCACTGGCTGTCGGAATTACCGTCACCCTTATAGTCCGTCAGCAATGTGACCCAGACCGTTTTTCCGGCATACGCACCGAGCGGCACCGTCCACTTGCGCACCTTGGTGTCAAATACTCTGCCCGGTTTTGTTTTTCCCGGCCCAGGCGCTTTCTCCATCATGCAGTCGAACTCCCTGATCAATCTGCCGTTGACGAATATCTTTGCAATGGAACCGTCGCCATATGTTGATGACTTGTTTTGAATGTAGGTGACAAGTGATGTGTCAGATGACGGGACTGCCACTAGGAAATCCGTCTGCCCGTTGTAGTACATCATCGCTTTGCGGGATTTTTTATCGGCGGGCATTACACTGAATATCGGAGTCCCATCCGTTTCAGAGATGCCGCCTGCGCTTATGGTACGGGTCGTTATCTTGTCGGTAAACGGTTCATTGAACGGTCGCGCCGCGCTGTTGTTGACCGCCTGCAGACGCAGCGGGAATTCATCGCTGACCTTCAAAGTCCTGGCAAAAGGCACTTCCTTGTCATTGACGTATACATGTTCATAATCCCGGTTAAATTCGATGGTGACGGATTTGGCCTTGGATTCGTTTGAATTGGAGCGCAGCTCAAGGAAAACACCTTCCGGAGTTTCATAATACTTTCCCAGGCCCACTCCGTCAGGCAATTCACGGATGCGCAATACGGTTGATGCGGCTTTTGATTTCGGGAACAACGCGTAATTATTCTTCGGATCCAATCCGAAAATCATCCCGTCGGCATACATCGGCCAGCCCGGCAGAACCAGGTCGGTCGCAACTCTATCCAAGCCGTCAACCCGGCCATAAAGCGCATGGTCATCCGAACCGAGCAACTGCTGTAATTTGCCGTCATCATAATATTTGTACAGTTTGCCGTCCCTGTCCTTGTACATGCTGCGGATATGTTTTTTGTAATGGCCGTCCGGAAAATAGGGTTGCAATCCGAGCTGTGCGAAAAGGCGTGCGCGGTACACCAGGTGGCCGTTGAAGCCCAATTGATCCTGCATATCCGGGCCTGCCGCCATCATTCCCATGCCGTTGAGCGCGTCGGAACAGCCGGCGGCAAGATGACGTATGAAATCGTTGTCGGAGCGGATATACGGTATCCAGGTCCGGTAGCCGTAAATGAAAACTGTAACCGGATGCTGACGATGCAGACGATGGCGGCGGAACGCCGCATTGCCCCACGCCTGCACATAATTCAAAGGCCACATTACGGCGAAAGCGATTCCGTCCGGTCCGTATTCCGAGGCCATCGGCACATTCGGCTGAGTCTTCTGCAAAAGACGCATTTGCGCGACGGCGCCCTGACCGCCGGATAATCCGTCCACTATGCCGTTGCCGGAATCAGCCACACATCCGGCGGTATCCTCGTAGTTTGCATCGGTTCCGGTAATCGTATTCCACCACTTCATCATGTCGGCATGATACTCCCGCCAGCGCGTTGAAAGCGGATCGCCGTAAAAAAGCTGTCCGTCTTTCATCCCGGCAAACTGATTTTTGCCTTCGGTATAATTGATGGTGCCGGTTAAAAGCTCGTTCGTCACGGTCGCGCCCTTATAAAAAGCAATTCCGTCCTTGCGGGTCAGAATGAATTCGGAAATGTTGTCTTTTTTCCACACCGGAGAATTATAGTTGACGCAATACGTATTGACATAGGCCATGGTCTTGAAGCCGAAAGAATGGATCCTTTTGACCTGCTCGATATAGCCGTCCCTCGGGGTCCAATCCGGAAGCTCAGTATCGAATTTCGGCTTGCGGGCGTTCCAGTCGTGAAACATCACCGCCTCCTTCGGGAACAATTCAGCAACCCTGGACAATGCTTTTGCATCATACGAACCCGGATCCACGACCACGTTGATGTCGTGTGCCCATTTGACCGCGTCTCGAACCTTGATCTCATCCTTGAAATAATTACGGTACCAGTCGCGATAGGGCGTCAGCGCCGTCTTCCAGTCGCCGCCGGCGAAACAATCCAGCTTGACCGTTTCGGCCTCAATCGTCTTATGCTGTTCAAACGGCATCAGGTTGGACAGTTCAAATGAAAACGAAAAACTTTTGCCGCTGTAGTTGAAAAAGACATAGTAATTCCTGAATTCATCCCTTTCAACCCACATGCCGACCGATGACTGGGGCATTTCCAGGGCCATGACCGGCGCCTCGTAGAATGGGGCGCCGCCGAACGGCATCAGCGCGGGCTTCTGTGTGTTCCGGTCAAACTCCATGCCGCCGAAATGCGGCAGAATGAATTTGGCATCGGCCGAAATGTTGATCAGCGGCGTGACTGCGCCAAACACGCCGGGCTCTTTCGAGGTTCCTCTGGTTTGAACGGTTAACGCACCCTGGGCGTCTTCGCCGACCGTGATCGCCAGCTCATCGTCGGGATAAAAATCCTTGCCGTTCGACAAGCCAGTCCATGTTGCCCGGACACCTGCGCCGGTCTTTTCAAGCGCGTACCGGGAACGCTCACAGGGACGGCGGTAATTCGGCATCGGTATTCCTGCCTCCAAATGCTGATTCAGGGTGGTCGCCCCCCATGGAACATGGAATTTACGCAGTGAGGCGACATCGTTATTCAGACAGCCCATCCCAGTCGGCACGGCGCGGTCATCATGTTTTCGATCGGCAATCACTTCACCGGTCTTAGGGTTTATGAGATGTACGATCATGCCGTCCTCAAACGTCGCTTCCAGCCGTTCGGTGACAGCGGTGAACGAACGATCATTCTCGACAACTTTGAGCGGTTGCACCCTTAGTTCTTTAGACAGGGTGGTCTTTTGACTCGGCATGTCCTGTTTCTGAGCACACCCCCAGATAGCCATCATCGCTCCGAAGGTGGCGACGGTCATAAAACGACAGGTGCTTTTCATAAAATAAATTCGAAATGGTTCAGTGTTTAAAAGTTGAGTTTCTGATTTTTTTCTCATTTTTCCCATCCTCTCCTGTTTTTTTTGATTTAAATCAAGTGTTTTAGTCAGTGGGTCTCGTCGAAATAATAGGCTGGCAAATTCGAAGTTGCTTTATGATCTCCGACATGGCCGTCGAAGTAGACCGAGTTGAGCATCCCCCAGTGGCGATGCGCGACTTCGCCGACGTGGGTGTAATAATTCCACCACTCAAGGAGATAGGCGTGACCGTCCCGGCGTCCTTCGGCGCAGAAAAAAGATTGTGACGGCATTTTCACATGGCTCATTTTTCTTGTTGGAACCCCTATTGAACAGTAGATGCTGTTCACGCTGTAATGGTAGCTTGATGCATCATCAATACGTGTGTATCTCTCCTTTATTGGGTTGCTGCCCTTGGGTATGTTCTCGCTGGGACATGAAAAGATCTTCGGGTAGAATCCAACGGGGACGCCGTAGGGATTGAAATCGCTGAAACCCGGCTGTCCGCTCAGCAGTCCGCTTATGTAAAGCATGTATCCATAGTAAGGGATACCGACACTGTAGCTTGCCGGGACGATGTAGTCGTTGAAAGTCTCGCTGTAAGAACCGAGTACGTAGAAGGATTGCCTGAGGTTGTTTTTACAGACCAATCCATTTGCCGCATCTTTCGCCCTCTTCAGCGCTGGCAAAAGGAGGGAGGCAAGGATCGAGATAATGGCTATCACCACGAGCAACTCTATCAATGTAAACCTATTGTGCCGCAACGAGTTGCGGCTTGCGTTCCGGTTTTCTGGAAGATGCAATTCCTTCAGTCCTTCTCCGGTCTTCTCCGGGACTGGAGAGCGTGGAATTCCGCTGACACGGTCTTTGCTCATAGAAAATTCTCCTTTCTTAATTTATTCATCGTTATCTCAAGAGCGTCTTTCACCGTGATTTCTTTCCGGTGCAGTTTATGGTAAAACCCGTGGCGGGCCTCCGCGAGTTTCAAGCCCAAATCGTAATCCTTTAATGATGCCGTTTTCATCAGTGAAATGCTTTTATCCAGACTTTCCATGCTTTCTCCGAAGTAATTGGCCAATGCCTGGTTACAGCTTTTCAGGATGGAGAAATTCCTCAATTTTTCAGGAAAGAGCTTCTGTATTTTTTCAGAAAGCATAAATCTGGCAAAATCCCAGGCGCATTCTTTATTTTCGGATGATGAGTTGACGGCAATACCGCCTACGCCGGTAAGAAGCCGTCCATCCTTTTCCGGGTGGGGAAGAAACGCGGAATACTGGAACCCCATCTTGTTGGCGGAATCGGCAATGAACATGGAAAATGCTCCGGAAAACATGACACGGCCTTCGGTAAAAAGTTTCATGGACCTGTAAATTTCATATACCTTCTCATTTATGGGGCCGGCGAACCAGGATTCGGCATTGGCCGGAAGACGGCCGACATGCTCGAATCTTTTCCTGAAAAAATGCTCAAGGCTTTTCTCATTATACTCGGAAGGAACAGCGCCCAGGCACAGCGAACTGTATAAGTCTTCGACATGTCCGGCCGCTTTGATCCCGGAAGGAAGGGAAATATCAGCAAGCTCCTGTTCAAAACTATGCCTGGGAGGACGCTTCTGCATGTTCCGCAACTTGCTCTTTTCCGCCAAATCCATGTTGCAGAAAAAAGCATGTGCCGCAAAATGAAGCGGCACAAAAGCGGTACGCCGGCTTCCGTCCGAGAATATATGTTTCCAGCAGATGGAAGAGGAAGAGAGAAGCCCCCCGATGTCATCAGGAAGCGGAGAGGCGATATCAGATGCCAGTTCCCGGTGGGGTTCCGAGAGGGAAAACTGGATGATATCCGGATTCTTCTCCCGGATATGTATCCGGTAGCTTTCCGCAGTCGCCACGGAAAGCGGTATCCATTCGGGAACGATCTTCGTCATCGGGTTTTCCAGATTGAACATCTCTACAGCCGTATTCCAGAAATCCCGCTGGCTGCGCAAGTTTTCATAAAGCATGAGCTTCATGGTTTTTCCGGCGGTAAAAAATGGAGTCATGCCGAAATTAAAGGGGTGTACATGGCTCTCATCATTTGACGGCAGACCGCTTTGCTTCTTTACAACAGTACCCTTTATTCCGCGGTGTATGAGTCCTGATTTCACAAAAGGCTCCATGCCTCTCCTCAGGGTTCTCCTGTTGATTTTAAGAACTGATGAAACATCCCTCTCGGACGGAAGGGGGGTATTGTTTTCAGCGTTTTCGATAAATGCCCCCAGCTTCTCCTCAAGCTGCCTGTAGGCCGGCTTTTCAGAATTGAAGTCAGGACACCCGAATATCCGTTTGATTTGCTCAGAATTCATTGTACACCACATGCACCATATGAGTCGTATGGTATATCATATATACGAAAATCTTATTTGTCCAGAATCAAAATCGAAATATATCAATAATAAATAAAGACCCAAACGATGCGAGGGACAATGCTGCCGGCTTCTCTTGCGGCTTCAAATTTCAAGCCGGGGATTGGGCGGTCTTTTGTGGGGAAAACACAATAAGTGCAGTTTTCACCCTCAGCAGATGCTTGCGCAGGAGTCCGTCTACATCCCCGTGGAATCTGCAGGCCTTTTTATTTCTTAGTAGTCGTATTCATAAATCCGATGACGTTGGCCGAGGTGGTTTCGGATGCCGGGGGCTGTCGGCGGAAAGACGGGCATACCCTAAGCGGTATGTCCCTTTCCGCCGACAGCGTCCGGT
>JBAYFV010000174.1:0-7931 GCA_041666985.1 Victivallales bacterium | reverse complement strand
TAACTCAAGCGGCGGACTGGAAAGTCCGCCCTCCGTTAGTTTTGAATCGGCTCAGGGTAGTTTTGAAATTACCTCAAGTTAATCCTGTTATGCATTTTTTTATCTTCTTAATTGCCAATGCAACAAACATATTTATATAAATATTGGAAAGTCCCCGTCGGTGTTCCTCCCGGTTGGAGTAGTAAACGGGGGGAAAGTAATCCGGGCATTCTTGACCGAGGAAGAATCGGCGAGTCGGTGAAACGGAGAGGATGGTAGAGAGCGGATTGGTGTAGGGGGCGCCATCTCGGAGAAGACAGATAAATTGAAAATCGGGCTTCTGATTTTTGTTAAAGGTAAAAAGCACAATACATTATCGTAGAAAAATCAACATCGCGTTAAAGAGAGGAATCAAATGCCGGATTGTTTTTCCAGAGAATTCAAGGCTGTTCCCGCAGCGGACATCATCTGCAGGCTGAAAAATAATTCAGCGGATATAGACGAATATCTGGGCAACGAAATTTACATCAATACCGACAGGGAATATTTGTCATCCCAGAAAAAACGGATGATAAAGACCCTTGAGTGCCATATCGAACGCATGGGAAATGCCCCCACCGTCCTGCTGCGCGCCCCCGGACGCCTTAACGCATTTCTCGAATATCTTGACATGTGCGGCGGCGACCACATGTCCACGACGATTGACGGCGATATCCCGATGGCCCTTTCCTTCCGGGAAGACGATGTTTTGAACCTTTATAATTCAAATCCCATGTTTGCCGCCACAAAGCTTTCGCTATGCAGGGAATTTGAACAGTTCCGGAAAGCTCCCTGGTCTGGTACCGCAGTTGCCGGCCTGTCCGACAACTGGGACAGCCGTTCCATGCTTTTCCCGTATTACGGCCGCAAACAGGGAGACTGGGCAAATTACATCATCAGTCCGTATATGAGGGCACTCTGGGAAAACCCTGGAATTTCGCTTCGCGGCGCCGACATGACATTCGGTCCGTCCACAACGCCTTTCCGCGCCGGAGTGAGTTCATCTTCTGCGATGGTCGTCCTGTCTTTCCTGGCGATGTTTTTTGCAAACCGTGATCGCCTGCCTAAATGGACCAATAGCCAGGTCTGCCGTTTCCTCGGAGAAGCCGAATGGTATGTCGGAACCCATGGCGGTGCAAACGATCAGATGACGATTCTGTTCAATCCGGCAAACAGCGTCAGCTACAACCGGCATTCAAGGGCGGAACTTGGCGTCACCACCCTGCCATTCCTGAAAGGCGTCCACGTAGTCCTGGCCAACTCCCTTTGGGAAGTGAATAAGAGCGCTGGCGGGAATCAGAGCTTCAACATGCGCAAGGGCTGGATAAAAATGAGCGAGGATTTTGCTGAAATCCTGATCAGTGATGTAGTTGAAGCCATAAAAAAGGGTGAAAGCGGCAAACCCGGCTGGCTCGGGAAACGGATTGAAAAACTCTTCGGTTTCGTTCCCGACAAGAAGATACGGCGACTTGAGGGTGAACCGGAATTATGGACTTTGATCCGCCGGAATTTCAAAAAACTTGGCAGTATGAGTGAGGACATACTCGGGATACCCAACGACGTAATCGAGGAATTCATCCTGCTCCTGCCGGTGAAAATCAGCCCTGAAGACGCCGCAAGAATATTGAAAACCGACTTCGCCTCCGTCATAAGGAATTACACCAATCCCAAACGCAGCATAGGCGGATATCATCTGCGGACCACCGCGAGGTTTTTCTACAGGCAGAACGTCATAGGCCGGAGGCTTGAAAAAATCTTTCTGGAGGCGGCGGAACGTGTGTGCAACGGCGAACTTTCAGAAGCGTCGGATGAATATGACTCATACCGCAGAGAGGTCGGAATCCTTGTGGATAAACTCCAGGATGCCCTGACATTTGACTTCAGAGTCTCCATCCCGCAGATCGATTTGCTCCTCAGCATCGCCAAGCGGGGTCAGGGATATCTAGGCGGCAAACTGACCGGCGCCGGAAAAGGCGGATGCGTTTCCATCCTGGTCAGGGACCGGGACTCGCGCGCCATGTGCGAATACCTGGACAGGGAATATTACGGGCGACCGGAAAGCTTCGAATATTACCGCATGGTGCTTTCCGATGACATAAAATTCTCGGAAGCATCCTGCCCAGATCATGAATCGGCGGTGGAACGTCTCGGGAATCTAGACAAAGCCCTCGCCTCCATTCCGGAGAACAGGCGTGTCGTAACTTTCAGCCATGGCGCCTGTGCCATCAGATTTTAAGGATCCCATGATAAACTGCCGGGAATTTTGCTTCCCCTCCGGAACTCGTCAGTCTTTACGGAAACACAGTGGCAGTTCCGTACTTTTCCATCGTGCCTCCGAAAGAAGTGCTGGCCTCGGCCACGGCAAAACCGACGCATTGCCCAACTCACCATTGTTGTCGCAAAGCTTTACTTTTACGAGCCGGAAAGCCAAAGGATATCCGAATTACTGGCTGAGGATAAATCTGAATTCTGCTCATCCGAACTACTGATTTCAGAATTCCATTCCGTCGCATGCAGGAAGCTCAGGGAGAAAATTATAACGCATAGGCAGTTCAGGGAGGCAATTGACAAATTCATGGAGAATGATAAAAGAGGGGACTGGCGTCTGTATCCTGTGACAAGGGAGACTCTCTCCTCCGCAGGAAGACTGATTGAAAAATTATCCGGAAGTGTCGGACTGAAGCCCCTGGATGCAATACATCTGGCAACCTGTATCGAATATTCCCTTCACCCCATCTTCACGACCGACAAGGTAATGCCTTCAGCCGCAAAAGAACTGAAGAGGTAATTTCAAAATTGCCGAATCCAAGGTAGGGATGGCTCTCCGAGCCGTCCGTTTTGAGGTGGCGCGTTACGGAGAACGCGCCCTACCTTCGCCAATTTTGAAATTGGCTCTGAAGATTGAAATTGCCGGATGATTTTAGGGGTTCACGGCAGTTTCCTGAATCTGTCCAAAGGATTTCCGGAAACAGAATATTTTTCTTTTCTTGGCGTATAAGTTTCAACAGGGAAGGATGTTTTCACTATCGCCCTTCCTTTTTCAAGAGAATCCAGTTTCCCGTCCGCAATCGCCTGCGCCATGATATTCCCTATTGCCGTGGCCTCAACCGGACCGGCCATGACCGGAATGCCCAGGGCGTCCGCAGACAGCTGCATAAGAAGTTTATTCTGGCATCCTCCTCCCACAATGTGAAGAACCTCGTATTTGATTCCCATTATTTCCTGGAGCTCCTCGGTTTTGGCCCTGAAACACAGGGCAAGGGAGTCAAGGACACAACGGATGACGGCGGCATCGTCTTTGATTTCGCCCTGTTCCGTGTCCCTGCAGTATTCACGGATTTTTTCCGGCATGTCGCACGGGGCGAGAAATCTCTGGTTGTTGGGGTTGACAAGGAATTTCATCGGTTTCGCGGTATCGGCCATTTTCACCATGTCGGAATATGAATATTTTTTCCCTTTTTCATTCCAGACTCTTGAACATTCCTGAAGAAGCCAGAGTCCCATTATGTTTGTGAGGAACCGGATTTTGCCGTCAAGCCCCCCTTCGTTTGTGTAACAGGCCTTCCTTGCTTTTTCAGTGAGAACCGGTCTGTCTATTTCTACTCCGAGGAGAGCCCAGGTTCCACAGCTGATATAAGCCCATTTTTCGCCTTTTACGGCGGGAACGGACGCGACGGCTGATGCGGTGTCATGGCTTCCCACATGGAACACCGGGATCGGGCCGCAGCCGAATTCCCCCTGAAGCTCTTCGCGTAAAACTCCCGCTTTCGTGCAGGGAGGAACTATTTTCGGGAATATTGATTTTGGAATACCTGTTTTTTCAATAAGTTCAAAATCCCAGTCTCCTTTTTCCGCATCCAGGAGCTGGGTCGTGCTCGCATCGGTATATTCACATTCGGCCTTGCCGCAAAGCATGTATGAAAGGGCGTCGGGCATAAGAAGAAAAGTGGAGTCCTTCATATCTTCGGGATGCTTTTCCCTGTGCGCGAAAAGCTGGTAAAGCGAATTCAGCTGCATGAACTGAATGCCGGTCTTTTCATAAACTTTTTCAAAAGGCATTATTTTAAAGAGCTTCTCGGGAGCCTCATTTGTCCTGGCATCGCGGTAATGATACGGATTCCTGACAAATTTCCCGTTTTTCCCAAGCAGTACATAGTCAACGCCCCAGGTGTCAATTGCGATTCCCGAGATTTTGTGCCCGGCTGCGACAGCTTTTCCTATTCCGGTTTTGATTTCTGAAAACTGGGATTCAATATCCCAGAACAGGGAACCGTTTTTCTCGACGGGACCGTTGGAAAACCTGTGCACCTCGGAAAGTTCAAGCCTGTTGTTTTCAAACTTCCCCATGATTCCGCGTCCGCTTGACGCACCGAGATCAAAAGCCAGATATGTTGACATGAGTCCTCCGTATTATTTTCAATTGGCTGTTGTCGAATTTGATTTCAAATTCGACTTGTTCCAGATTTCTTTTTCTCAAACAGTACCGTCGCCATGGCGGCGATTCCCTCTCCCCTTCCGCAGAAACCCATGCCTTCGGTCGTTGTCGCCTTTACGGATATGTTCATCTCGCCGGTTGAAAATGCATTTGCCAGGATTCTCCTCATTTCCGGGACGTATCCTGCAATTTTGGGTTTTTCGGCGATAACGGTGGAATCAAGGTTGAGCAGCCGCCATCCTTTAAGTCTTTTGTCGGAAAGAATTTTCTTCAGCAGTTCAATGCTGTCTGCATTTTCGAAGGATGAATCGCTGTCGGGAAACCATGTCCCGATATCCCCGAGGCCGCACGCCCCGATTACGGCATCCATAACCGCATGAGTCAGCACATCCGCATCGCTGTGGCCGAGAAGCCCCGTCTTGAAAGGGATTTTAACTCCGCCGATTATGCATGGCCTGCCCGCAACAAGCCTGTGAACATCAAAGCCCTGCCCGATACGAATCACTGTTTTGATCCTTGTTTAATGTACTTGTTTGGAACTTGGATTTCAGAACTTGGAATTTATTTCGGAAATTACCAGGCTTCAACGGTGTAGACAACCGCTTTTTGAGCCGCATCACGGCAGGCCTGCTGGATGCCCCTGCGTCTTGCAATATCATTGTCAGCGGCAACCTGATAGGAGGCTCTACCCGTAACCTGACGCGTATTTATCAGGGATTTGGAACGTCCCGGGATTATAACGTTAAACTCAAAGGTTATTTCAAGGCTGAACTCCGCAGGGGTATAGGTTTGTTCATTATTTGTCGAATCAAATCCTATGGCCGTTGTTTTAATGTTTGTAACCATGCCGTACAGTACGCAGTCCGCCTCATCCACCGTCTTCACCCTCAGGGAATTGTCTAATTCGAACTGTTCCGAGAGCGCCTGTCTCATAAACGGGGTCGCCATCTCCTCCAATGTTTCATTTTTTACCGGGGCGATTGCGATCGTTTTAACCTGGGGATGCATGACTGAGCCGAGATGGTAGCCGCAACCGGAAACCGCAAGACACAGCAACGGGATCGCGGCGCAGATTAAAACTTTTCCTATGGAGTTCATAAAATCAATTCCCTTTCTCATCTTTCCGAGTGTCCATGTCTTCCTTTTTGACGAGACCAAGGTCTTCAATGGGCAACATCCATTTGCCGTTGCTGTTTTCAGGGACAATCATTATTTTCTCTTTTTCATCAGGCATGGGTTCAAGCTTGTATTTTACAGTGTACGCCTCCTTTTTTGCAATTCCGGAAGGCTTGTAGTCCTGGTTCATCTTTCCGAGGAGCTCCTCTGCGTCCGTCGAGGCCTTGTCATCGGGATATGCGACTATAATTTCATTCAGATAACGCTGTGCCGCATCGGTCCTTTCCATCCTGTTATAGAAAGCGGCAAGGCCGTAAAGCCTTTTTGCCGCTATCTGATCCGCCTCTGCAAGGGATTCCTTCGCCCAGCCGACATCGGGATCCTTGGGGTATTTGTCAATTATTTTCTTCAGGGAGTCCTGAGCCTGGCGCACATATGATCCGTCGCCGTCGCCCCTTCTTGCCTTCTGAAGGAGAATATTGGCAAGTTCAAATTCGGCGAACTTCGCCTCCTCCGATCTCGGATACATCCTCGGTATGTCCCTGAAGACCCTTGTCGCCTCGTCAATTTTATTCGCATCTATATACAGTTTCCCGAGCCTTAAGCGCATCTCGGGTGCGAATTTCGCAAACGGGGCATGCTTGACAACCGTTTCAAAGGTTTCGAGAGCCCTGTCCTTGTCCTTTATCCACGGCATCCAGGCAAGCGCCGGATCCCTTTTCCCCTGATAGAAAAGCGTCGCTATCTCATATTCCCGCTGGACGGTTCCGGCGAAATCAACGCTTGAAGGAAAGGCGTTGAGAAGGCTTTCCCGGCACTCAAACTCCTTGTAAAGCAGATTGGCCCTCCTGTAGCATTCGGCCGCTTTCTGGATGGCGTTCACCTTGAGGACGGGATCATCGGCATAGTGTTCCGAGGCAAGATATTCCTCCCCTGCAGATTTGAAGTCACCGGAGTTTTCCTTGATAATCGCCTGATCCAGGCAGACGCGAGCCTCGGCATCGCCAGCGTATGCGGCGGTTCCGGAAACAAAAAAAAGGGAAACCAAAGTGATTATGAGACGGAAATTCTTTAACATCATGTACCCAGATTCTTAATGAAAAGTTATAAATTACATTCATAATTGGATTTTTCCAGACAAACGCCAGATTAAGCTTGGAACAAAATCCAGAAAAAACTGTCCATAGTTAAAAATGAATGTTTTGGAGGTTGCAATGAAAAAGCAGTCGAAATCTGAAACCGGAGTGATGATCCGGGAAAATGCATGGCGGCAACCCCGCAGACAAGGCCGGAATTGAACCGGGCGATGTTATTGTCGCTGTTGACAGCCAGCCGGTCAACCAGCCAAAGGAGGGGATTGTGATTTCCAGGGTTCACGATAACGGATCTGCGGCCTCAACGGGGCTGGAAGATACCCGAAGATGGAAAATAAATCAAGGAAGTCATGACAAAAGGTATATGTTTTCCACCTAAATCCGCACAGTCTCTCCCCATGCCTCCATAATCAGAAGCTGGCAAGGAATTCATCAATCGATATTTTTCCAGCAGCTGGAAAAATATATACAGAAATCAAGCCTTTTGATTTCTGCACTGAACCCGGAATGCTGCCACGAGCGCATCTGTTCGACAGTCTCATGGGTAATCAGCCCCTCGTCGAGGAGCAGTTTGAACACCTTGTGCCCCCAGAGCTTCAGAAACGGCTCGACGGCGAGAGTCGGAAGTGGAATAAACGTCCCGCCTGGCGTGAATACGCCGTCGCTCACAACCGCATGGACATGCGGATGCCAGTGCGAGAGTTCACCGAAGGTCTGGACATCCGCCACCATTCTGGGAACGACATCGTCCCGACCAAGAACCGCCTGATAGACCTCTCGGATCACGTCATAGGTAAGTTCTGGGAGCTGACCGAGGAGTTCGCGGTTGAAGCGGAAGTAAATCCGTAGCCGTTTCGGAATGGTGAAGACGAACTGCCGATGCGGGACTTCCGCAAAGACTTCCTCGCGGACGTGCATGGAGGGTTCGAGTATCCGCTTCTGGTGGCAGGACGGACAGAAGCATCTGACCTTGCAGGAGAAGGATACGAACATGTCATGGGTGCAATCATCACAGCGGACTCAGGCGAATCCCTCACGCAGGTCGCCGCACTTGATGAACTTATCGGCCGCAATACGCAAGGCTGACCTGTAAAAACCGTATTTTGCGCCGTACCGTTCAGGATAGGCGCGCTCGAACTCGTCATTTTGATTTTACATACGCTTAAAACATAGAACTTTAGAACTTGGTCTATAAGGTGTTTATCTTGAATTCAAAAACTGCAAATTATTTTAATAATGGGCTTGACTATTTTAAAAACTTGTATTAC